>CASDVX010000027.1 GCA_949284545.1 uncultured Eubacteriales bacterium | reverse complement strand
CTCTGCAACGCCGGCGTCTCGGCAGGCCTTTATATCATCATTTTTCGTCAATTATCTCTCCACCGTTTCCAATAAAACCCGTGATTGCGGGCGCTTTGCAAAAGCCGCGTGCCGCGGCTCCGCCCGTTTTGGCAACACACGTTTTATAATATCAAATTCCGCCGTTTTTTACAAGATCAAACCCAGGTATTTTTCCCTGTTTTTTTGCATAATACGCCAAACTTTCAAACTCTGCGTGCCATTGTGAAAAAATATTGAACAAATTCTCTTTTCGTTTACTTTGGTCTTTCGGTATGCTACAATCACCCTTAATCTCCGGGCGGGGGCTGTGCCGCCGCCCCGTCCCCAATCCTTACGCGTTAAAGCGAGGTCATTTGTTATGAACGACACCGTCAACGAGCATTCAACCGCCCCGGAAAACAGTCCCGCGCTGTATTTCGTGGACGGTTATCACGGCGGCCTCAAGGGCCACATGCCCCAGGGCAGCGTGGCCGATATTCTCAACGGTCTTGACAAAATCCCCGATTGGAAGGTTTCGCTGGAAATAGAACCGCTGTCCTTCGATTACCTTAAAAAGCACGAGCCGGAAACGTTTTACCGCCTCAAGGAATACGTTGAGGCGGATTACGACAAGGTCCGCGCCGAGATCGTCACCGGGGCCCACGCCCAGGCCTTTTCCTGGGCCGTAAGCGGAGAAAGCGTCATCCGTCAGCTTACTTTCGGAAAAAAGCTGGTGAAGGAGAGTTTCCCCGGTGCCGTGGTGGACACGTACGCAGTGCAGGAGCCCTGCTGGACGTCGGCTCTTCCGCAGATACTGAATTCTCTCGGGTTTAAGAGGGCTGTTTTGAAAAATTCCACCTGCTGGGGCGGGTATACCGCCGGAGTGGATAAGGAGATACTTTTCTGGGTGGGTCCCGACGGCTCCCGCATAGCCTGCGTGCCGCGCTACGCCTGTGAGGATCTTGTACTCTGCTGGGCTATACAGGGGTCCGGCTACGACAAGGCGGCCATGGATGTTTTTGCGGCCAAGTGCCTCGGCAGGGGGATAAAGCATCCCGTCGGCGTGGAATTCCAGGATCTCGGCTGGCGCGGGCTGCCCTGGATAAATGAAAAATACCAGGTATACACCACATGGCGCGAATATTTCGGCAAAATAGCGGACAAGCCCTCGGACGAATGGCGTTTCTCTCAGGAGGACATACTTGTCACCCTGCCCTGGGGCGAACGCACCATAAACCGCATGTCCAGACAGGTGAGGGAGTCCGAAAACCGTATGATATCCGCCGAAAAGCTTGCCTCTATAGCGGCGGTAAAAAGCGGATACGCTTACCCGGAATCGGATTTTGAAAGCGCGTGGGACCAGCTTCTCCTTTCGCAGCACCACGACGCATGGATATGCGCCCCCTGCGGTTCGTGGGCAAAAAGGGCGGAGTTTCAGACGTCTTTTGCCGACAACAGCTGTTCGCGCATAGTCGATGACGCTCTCTGGGCTCTGCAGGAGAACGAGACGGACGTTTGTCCCCACGGCGCAAAGACGCAGTATGTGAGAGTGTTCAACACGTCCGGCAATCCCCGCCGCGGTATAGTTGAGACCACGGTCACGCTTCCCGACGGGACAGAGTCTGTTTCGGTAGAGGCTCCGGACGGGAGCCTTGCCCCGTCGCGCCTCAGTCCTATACGCCGGCCGCGCGGGAACTGCGGGTCGTTCCGTCTGTCCTTTGAGGCAGATGTCCCGGCCATGGGATTTTCCTCTTATATCCTCCGC
>CASDVX010000026.1 GCA_949284545.1 uncultured Eubacteriales bacterium | reverse complement strand
GACTACGGGATACAAAGCCGTAGGTTTTGATGAGATAACGAACGTGACGGGGATCAAACTTGTTGTGAATTCTGCGGCTGTCACCACCAAGCTTTACGAGGTGGAAGCCTATCTGGATGAGGGAGAGGAAAACTGCTTCACCGGAACTGCCACATTCGAGAACACGGAAGCCGGCCAGAAGTTTGTGGTGACCAACGTCACCAAGGAAGTCGCCGGATCCGGCAAGACCATCCGTGCTGCTTACACCATAACGAGGGGAGAGACCAAGGCTACCGGTACCGTCGACATCAACAACGCCTGGGGCATGATAATGCTGGGCAGCAAATACATTACCTCTGCGGACATTGAAGGCGGCCACGGCGGCGACTATGTCACGGGTGTGCTGTTTGAGAACGTCCAGGAGGGAGACGTCATAGACGTAACCTTCTCGGTGATCGGTTAAGGAGGCCTGAAAGATGAGAAAACAATATTTTGCGCCCTCTGCGGAAATCGTGGAATTTGAGACCTCCGATATAATCACTGTGTCATTCTACACGGGAGCTTATACGGCGGGTTCCGATGAAAAGGTTCCCACCGTGGATCTCAACGACCTGAACTTCCAGTGATGAGAAAGGCAGTGCTTGCGGCCATTCTTTCCGCCGCTATTATTGGCCTGTGTTCCTGCGGCGACGACCCGGGTTCGGTACCCGGTTCCGGGACCGCGTCGCGGGCGGAGGTATCTTATCCGGCGGACGAGGAGAGCGGCATACATTTCGGAGGAGAACTTGTTATTTCCGGCGAATGGACGGAAGTGACGTCGCAGTGACGGTTGCCTTTTTCGGGCGCCGATTCACAAAGAACAAAAACGGGCAGACGCTTAACCGTGAAGCGCCTGCCCGTTTTTCGCTTGAAAATGACTCATGCTCAGATATGCTTTGATGACTGATGCTTTCAGGATAATTTTAAGGAGAGTTTTCAGCGCGTCTAAGGCGCACAGAAAGTCCCCCGAGACTTATCCGTTTTGCAACAGCACGGAAAATCCAATCTTTTGCTGCCAATGCGCGGCAAGACCGTCCCGGCAAACAGCTTAAAACAGACCTCTGCGGTCCATAATCCCGGGTGTATGGACATGCGGAGATTTGCCCGCCAGCCCGGACGAATAACGGCGCATGCGGAGTTTTGCCCGGCAGGCGATTAACCGAAACGCGTTCGAGGTCACATGGTCGCGTTGGTGGCTATACGGAGCACTATCTCCGCAAACTTCCGTGAACTGAGGACAAACCCGCCGCTTATCCATTCCCGCATCACTCCGATGACGCCGCTGACGCAGAAAATATACATGTACCTGTCGGTCTCGCTGTTGCCGCTTCTCGGCAGCCCGCTGTATTTTTCCATTACCGCTTCCACGAGACGCTGATTGAAGCTGCTGCTGTCGTGCTGAATTATAAGTATCTTAAAAAGCCTTTCGTTTTCCCGGACATAGTCGAAAAAGCTCTCCAGCGACGAGAGAAAAACGTCGCCCTGCAGGAAATCCGAGTCCGAGAAGGATGGAAGCTGGCTGAGTGCGTCGTCTTCTATCTCCAGCAAAAGCTGCCCGATATCCTCATAATAGGCGTAAAAAGTGGAGCGGTTGACGTCCGCCCTGTCGCATATATCGGTGACGGTTATTTTGTCCGGCGCCTTTGTTTCAAGAAGCTCAAGTACGGCGTCCTTCATCAATTTTTTTGTCATTTTTACGCGCCTGTTTTCGGCCATGACCTATCCCACACTTTCGATTAACAAAAAATTTGCATAAAGATTTGTTGCAATTCCGATATTTCCCACAGTTGTGTTGGAATCACACCGTTAATTTAAATACTGTATGTTGAAAATCCAACATCATGTTGCTATAATAATACTACAGACACAGGTGTGTGTCAAGCAGGGTGCCCACAGATCGGGCGTGAAGCTATTTTACGTGAACCGGGCGTATTTCCCGAGGGAGGGACGAAAGATGGACGGTTTTATAACATTTGACGGCGTAAGAAAAGAATACCGCAGCGGAGAAGTCATAGTGAAGGCACTGGACGACGTGTCGTTTACAATAGAAAAGGGAGAAATATGCGTGATAGTAGGTGAATCCGGTGCAGGGAAGACCACGCTGCTCAATATATTGGGGGGTATGGACAAACTTACAAGCGGCAGAGTGACCGTGGACGGCGAGGAGATATCCGCATATAACCGGAGAAGGCTTACGGAGTACAGACGGCGGGACGTGGGGTTCGTATTTCAGTTTTACAACCTGATTCCGAACCTGACGGCCATAGAAAATGTCGAGATATCCGCGCAGCTGTGTGAAAATTCTCTTGATCCCGCTCAGGTGCTTGAAAGCGTCGGACTTAAGGATCGTTTTGCCAACTTTCCGGCGCAGCTTTCCGGAGGAGAACAGCAGAGGGTGGCGATAGCCCGCGCACTTGCCAAAAATCCCAAGCTGCTGCTCTGCGATGAGCCCACGGGAGCGCTGGATTACATGACGGGCAAAAACATCCTGAAGCTGCTTCAGGACACCTGCCGCAGCACGGGCATGACGGTGATAATAATAACCCATAATAAGGCGTTGTGTGCGATGGCCGACAGAGTGATACGGGTAAAGAGCGGCAAAATAATATCGGAGGAAAAGAACGAGCACGTGCTGCCGGTGGAAGAGATAGAGTGGTGATACAGATTGATCAGCATGACCGGGAGGACACTGAGACGGACCATACGCGGGACTATGGGAAGGTATCTGGCGATACTTGCCATAGTCGCGCTTGGGGTCGGATTTTTTTGCGGGCTGAAAGCCACGCAGCCTGCCATGAGAGAAACGGCGCAAAGCTACCTTTCCCGCCTTAATATGTACGACCTGCTGGTAATGTCCTCGTACGGATTTACGGCGGACGATGTGGAAGCTCTCACAGGGGCGGACGGAGTGACGGCCGCGGAAGGCGTATACAGAGCGGATGTGCTTGCAGCTGCGGAAGGCGGCCGAGAGGAAGTTTATCAGCTTCTTTCCCTGCCCGACGAGATCGGGCTCCCCGATATAATTGCCGGCCGTGCGCCGCAGGAGGAATGGGAATGCCTTGGGGACTCCGAGCTGTTTACGGAGGACGATATAGGTAAAAAAATCACCATTTCCGCAGATGACGAAGCCGATTCGGTGCTGAGCGTGGCTGAATACACCATAACCGGTATAGCACAGTCCCCGAGGTTTATCAGTCCGGACCGCGGAAGCACTTCGCTCGGGGACGGGAAATTGGCCGGTTTCCTTTACGTAAGCAAAGAGGCGTTTGCCTCTGAGGTATATCACGAGGTATATATAAAGTGCGACACGGTGTACGATTTTTTTACGGACGGCTACAAGCAGGACATTGAAAATACCGGGGACAGTATCGAGCAGATAGCTTCGGAAAGGGCCTGTCAGAGGTACGATGATATCCTCGCCGAGGCGGAAAAAGAAATAGACGACGCCAGAAAACAGCTTCTGGCCGCCAGGGAAGCGTATGAAGCCGCAAAGCAGGCCGGGTTGCCGGAGGACATGCTTTCCGCGATGCTCGAGGAGATAGAAGAGGGGGAGAAGGGCATTTCCGACGGCGAGTCCTATCTCGCGCAGATAAGGGAACCGGCGGTTTATGTACTGGACTACGGTCAAAATACCGGGCTTGCGACGTTTGAAAACGATACAGTGATAGTAAGCGGGATTGCGGACGTATTCCCGGCGTTTTTTGTGCTGATAGCCGCGCTGGTGTGCCTTACCACCATGACGCGCATGGCGAACGATGAACGCACCGTGGTTGGGACGCTGAAGGCCATGGGATACTCAGGTGCGGTCATATCGCTCAAATATGTTTTTTATGCGTCCAGCGCATCGCTTATAGGCTGCGTGGCGGGATTTTTTCTGGGTACCGGTGTGATCCCGAGAATAATTTGGTCGGTGTACGGGATAAGCTACTCCTTCTCGACACTGAAATATCATTTCAGCGGTGTGATGTTTATATGCTGCACGCTGATATCGGTGCTGGGCTCGGCAGGGGTCACGCTGCTTTCCTGCCGCAGAGAATTAAAGGAGGAGCCCGCCGGTCTGGTCCGCCCGAAAGCTCCCGGCAATGGCAAGAGGATCTTGCTGGAGCGCATAACTCCGCTGTGGAAGCGTATGACGTTTCTCGGCAAGGTCACCGTGAGAAACGCTCTCAGGTACAAAAAGCGCATGTTTATGATGCTGCTGGGAGTAGGCGGTTGCACGGCGCTGATAGTCACGGGCTTCGGCCTGAAGGATTCCGTGGAGAATATTTTGAACTATCAGTACGACGAGATAATGACGTATGATGCTTACGTCACCTTTGATGGAACCGGAGAGACACTTGAGGAAATAGAGAAAATACTTGCCGACAACGGACTGAGCAGCGCCGCAGGGTACTGCGCAGACGGCACGCTGCTTGCAGACGGCAGCGCTAAAGAAGCTACTGTGATAGTGATGACACGGGAGGATTCGGAAAAATATTTTACCCTCCGTCACGAAGACAATAAAGTAGAGTATCCCGGTTTAGGCGAAGCCGTGGTGAGCACAAAGCTGGCGGAGCTGCTGGGTGTAAGCAGGGGAGATACGGCGGTGCTGAGACTGGGGTCGCAGGATGTAAGCGTCACTGTAAGCGGGATATGCGATAACTATCTCGGCCATTATATCTACCTTGCGCCCTTCACCGCCGGGGATCTCGCGGAGAACACCGTATACTTCGGCGGCGATGTCCCGGACGACATTTACGCCAAGCTGCGCGGGACGGACGGAGTCACTGCGGTCACCGTGGCATCCGAGGAGCGGGACATGATGGACAGGACCATGTCCGGCATGAACTATATCGTTGCCCTCATAATCGTGTGCGCCGGAGCGTTGGCGTTCATTGTGCTTTATAATCTGATGAACATAAACATAATGGAGCGCATGCGTGAGGTAGCTACGGTAAAGGTGCTGGGCTTCAACTCGGCAGAAACGGCCACTTACGCCCTGAGGGAAAACCTCGTGCTGTCCCTGTTCGGCGCGGTTCTCGGGCTCGGGCTGGGGGTGCTGCTCCACCGTTACGTGATGGCTCAGATACACGTGGACATCATGACGTTCGACGTGCATATTTCACTTCTCAGCTATCTGCTGTCGTTTTTGCTCACCATGGCTTTTGCGGTTCTGACAAACCTTGTGATGCGCATAAAGCTCAGGGACATAAACATGGCGGAATCCCTGAAATCGGTGGAATGACCGGCGGACGGTACGGGGAGGCTTGCGGGATCAGACAGCGGGATGCGGTTTTTACCGCGTCCCGTTTTTTGCGACGGGCACGCGCGAGCGGGTGTTAAACGCGGGTACGGCGCACCGGGGCTTGCGTCAAATCCTCAGTGTGGTATAATGATAATTACCATACCGGAGGGGCGCGCGCATACCGCGCGGCGCACCCGCCGTGCTCCGGAGGCGGGACATGAGAGATATAATGAAATACATACGGCCGTTTTTCGGATACATTTCGGTCACGCTGACCATAAAATTCATCGCGTCCGTGGCTGAATTGCTCATCCCCTCCCTGCTCGCTTATATAATTGACGACGTGGTGCCCACGGGGGAAGCGTCCGGCGTTTTCATCTGGGGCGGCGTGATGGCGTTGTGCGCCGTGACGGCACTTCTGGGCAACGTTATAGCAAACAGGATGGCGGCCAAGTCCGCCGGGGGGATAACCGAACACATACGGCACGACCTTTTTTCCAAAATAACTTTCCTTTCTTCATCCCAGCTGGACGGATTCACCGTACCGTCGGCGGTGTCGAGGCTTACCACCGATACATATAATCTCAACCAGCTTTTCGCTCGTATGCAGAGGATAGGCGTGCGCGGCCCGATACTCCTTATCGGGGGCATAGCGGTCACGCTTGTGATGGACCCCGGACTTACCCTGGTAATGATAGCCACACTGCCGCTCATAGCGCTTCTGGTATACTTTGTTACTGTAAAAAGCGTGCCCATGTACACGAAGCAGCAGGGGATACTTGACAGCATGGTGAGAGTGGTGCAGGAGAACATAACCGGAGCCAGAGTGATAAAGGCGCTTTCCAAGACCGAATACGAGAGGAAACGTTACGATAGGGTAAACAACGACCTGGCGGACATGGAGCAGCGTGTGGGTAGCGTGATGGCCGTCACCAACCCGGGCTCCACCCTCATACTCAACATAGGGCTGACGCTGGTGGTGGCGGTGGGAGCCTTCAGAATGGACGCCGGGCTCACGTCCCCGGGCGTCATTATAGCGTTTATCAATTATTTTACAATAATACTTAACGCCATGCTTGGAGTAACGAGGATATTCGTGATGTGGTCAAAGGGACAGGCGTCCGCAAAGAGAATAGCGCAGGTGCTCGGCGCTCCGGAGGAACTGACCGAGCAGCCCGGCGGCGGCACGGAGGACGAATCCCACATACGGTTTGACAACGTGAGCTTTTCGTATGAAAAGGCGGGCGACAATCTTTCCCATGTGAGCTTTTCCGTCGGCAGAGGACAGACCCTGGGGATAATCGGAGCCACCGGCAGCGGGAAAAGTACCATTGTCAACCTGCTGATGCGGTTTTACGACGCGGATACGGGAAGGATATTCATCGGCGGCAGGGATATCAGGACCATACCCGCGAAAGAGCTGCGGGGAAAATTCGGCGTCGTGTTCCAAAACGATTTTCTGTTTGCCGATACCATAAGGGAGAATATAAGATATTTCCGCGATATTTCCGAGAGCAGCCTTGAGGAGGCTGCCCGCACGGCCGGTGCCGCCGAATTCATAGAATCCGTAGGCGGTATGGATTACAGGCTGTCCGCCAGGGGGAACAATCTCAGCGGAGGCCAGAAGCAGCGTCTGCTGATAGCAAGGGCGCTTGCCGCCGACCCGGAGATACTCATTTTAGACGACGCATCATCTGCGTTGGATTACCGTACGGACGCTTGCCTGCGCCGCGAGCTTGCGTCAAGGCTGGAAGGTACGACAAAGGTTATTGTGGCTCAACGGGTAAGCTCCCTTAAGGGAGCGGACCTTATACTCGTGCTGGAGGGCGGGAAAACCGCCGGCTGGGGCACGCATTCGCAGCTTATGCAAAGCTGTCCCATATACCGTGAGATAGCCGAAAGCCAGATGGGAACGGCCGGGGAGGTGGATTTCGATGAGTGAAGAACGCCCTTCCGGCAGGAAAAAATACCTGATAGGCAGACTGTGGAAGTATCTGAGCAGACACGGTTTCCTTATCGCAGCGGCCATGCTGTGTATGCTTTCGGGCAACATACTCGCCCTGTGGGGGCCGAAACTTTCCGGCAGCGCGATAGACGCCATGGGAGCGGGCGGCGGCAGCGTGGATTTTCCCAGGGTATTCTACTATGTGGGGCTTATGGCGGCGTTTTACGTGGCTTCAGGCATACTGTCGTACATACTGTCGCTTCTCATGATACGCCTGAGCAGAAAAGTCATATACCGTATGCGTAAGGACGTGTTTGACAGGCTTTCCGTTCTTCCCGTGGGATTTTTCGACAAATACCAGACGGGAGACATAATAAGCGTTATTTCCTACGATATAGACACGGTGAACCAGTCCTTCTCAAACGACCTTCTGCAGGTGCTGCAAAGCGCGGTTATAGTGGTGTTTTCCCTTGTGATGATGCTCACGATTGCGCCTGTGCTGGTGCTGGTGTTTGCGGTGACGATACCGCTGTCGGTGGTGTTCACGCTGTTTATCACAAAGCGCGTCAGGCCCCTTTTCAGAAAAAGATCTAAGAAGCTGGGGGAGCTCAACGGCTTTGTGGAGGAAATGATAGGGGGCCAGAAGACCACAAAGGCCTACGGACGTGAAAAAGAGGTGGTTTCCCGTTTCGACGTCAAGAACCGCGAGGCGGTGGACGCGTATAATAAGGCCGAGTACTACGGCACGCTCACGGGCCCGTCGGTGAATTTCATAAACAATATCTCCATGGTGCTGGTGAGCGTGTTCGGAGCCCTGACGTACCTCAACGGAGGGATAGGGCTGGGGGACATATCGTCCTTCGTGCAGTATTCCCGCAAGTTTTCAGGGCCCATAAACGAGGTGGCAAACATAATCGGCGAGCTCCAGTCGGCGTTTGCGGCGGCGGAGCGCGTGTTCAGGCTCATCGACGAGCTTCCCGAGAAGCCCGACGCTCAGACCGCCCGGGTGCTTAACGACATATACGGGGACGTGTGTGCGGAAAACGTGTCGTTCGGATATACGCCCGAAAAACCGGTCATACGGGATTTCAGCATGCACGCCGAAAAGGGAAGCCTCGTGGCGATAGTCGGTCCCACCGGAGCGGGGAAGACCACGATAGTGAATCTGCTCATGCGGTTTTACGACGCGGACAGCGGCAGCATCCGGGTGGACGGGAAAGATATATACAACGTCACAAGAAGCAGCCTGAGGGGCGCTTACTCCATGGTTTTGCAGGATACGTGGCTGTTTCACGGCACGATATTCGACAACATAGCCTACGGCAAGGAAAACGCGACCATGGAGGAGGTAGTGAGGGCGGCGAAGGCCGCGAAAATACACGACTACATAGTGAGCCTCCCCGAAGGGTATCAGACCGTGCTCAGCGACAACGGCGTGAACATATCCAAAGGGCAAAAGCAGCTTCTCACCATAGCGCGGGCCATGATGCTGGACTGCCGCATGCTGATTCTCGACGAAGCCACCTCAAACGTGGATACACGCACGGAAAAACAGATACAGGAAGCCATGCGGGAGCTTATGAAGGATAAGACCTGCTTTGTCATAGCCCACCGCCTGTCCACCGTGCAGAACGCCGACAACATCCTCGTTATACGCGGCGGAAGGATAGAGGAACAGGGAAAACACGACGAGCTTATAGCGAAAGGCGGGTTTTACTCGAAATTATACTACGCTCAGTTTGAAACCTACTGAAATGCGTTTCCTTTAATTTGCGCTTCGCCGTTGACGGTTGCCGTGAGGGAAACAAAAAAAGGAACCCGCAGCCAAGGGTTCCTTTTTTATCTCTGTCAGGCGATGTGAAGACTGCGTCAGGAGCGGACGGACGTGCCGGTTCTTCCGCCGACGGAGATCACCGGCAGCCTCGATCCCATCCTGCAGAGGAGCTCGTTGCTTATGCTGCCGGCGCTGTCCGCCACCACGGGGGCGCTGAGAGGCAGGTCCCCGGGTTCGCCGATAAGCACCGCAATGTCGCCCGCCGCCACGTCCGGAATGTCCGTCACGTCCACGGCGAACTGATCCATGCATATCCTGCCGGCGACAGGGGCGAGATGACCGCGTATGGAGACGTATGCCTTACCACAGGACAGATGACGGGGGAACCCGTCTCCGTACCCGACGGGGATCACGGCCAGCACCGTATCCCTCTCAGCCTTAAATGTCCTGCCGTATCCCACAAAATCACCGGCGGGTATCCTGCGCACCAAAACCACACGGGCTTTAAGGGAAAGCACAGGGCGCAGATCGGGCCTGATGACCGTATTTCCGCCGGGTGAACTGAGCACGCCGTACAGGGCGATCCCCATGCGGGCGTAATCGCACCTGACGTCCGGGTAATTGAGAAGTCCGTAGCTGCTCTGCATGTGGATCTTGGGAACGGTGACGCCGCGGGCCCTGAGAGCGTCGATCAAGGCAAAGAAACGGGATATCTGCCCGCGGGTAAAATCCACGTCCTCCGGCGCGTCGCTGTCGGAGCAGCACAGATGGGTATATATTCCGGTCACGGCAATATTTCTGAGCTTAAACATTTTCTCGGCCCCGCCGATATCCTCTGAGGACACGCCGAGACGATGCATCCCCGTATCCACCTTTACGTGAGCCTTCAGGCGTACGCCGCGGGCGTCAAGCCGGAGGGCGTAATCCGGGTCGGTGAGGGTCTGCGTCAGGCGGTATCTCCTGAGCTCGCCGGACCTGCACGGGTCCGTGCAGCCCATTATAAGGATATCTCCGGAAACGGCGCGCTTTCTCAGAGCGATGCCTTCGTCGATTGTGGCCACGGCAAACGCCCTGACGCCTATCCTGTTAAGGTGAACGGACACGTCAAACGCCCCGTGTCCGTAGGCCTCGTCCTTCACCACTGCCATCAGTTTGCATCCCTCGGGCATGAGAGACTGAAGCACGCGCGCGTTATGTTCGAGATTAGACAGATCCGCTTCCACCCACGCCCTGTCGGTTCCGGCGGGGAGGGAGGAGCGATATCCGCGCAGACGGTAATAAACCGCCGTAGCGGCTGCCGAAACGGCGACGGATATCGCCGCCACAGCCGCGTAATGGATGAGACTGTTGTCCACCAGAATGTCCCGCGTACCCGTGAATTTCGCTGCCATGCGCACCGCCGCTATCACAAGGGGGTGGATGATGTACACGATGAGCGACGAGGTGCACAGAAAAACGGACCGCTTTCCGCGTATGTGAAGAAGGGCGCAGAACAGAAAAACCGAGCATGGGAGAAGAAATACATACATGCTGTCATGCCTTTGAAGAGAAAAGTGGCGCAGAAGCAGAGCTTCCGCCACCGTCGCGGCGAGGGAGAGCGCGCACAGCGCCGTGCTCTTCCCGGCCGGGACGCGG
The DNA here is from genome assembly GCA_949284545.1 of uncultured Eubacteriales bacterium. Lineage (GTDB taxonomy): Bacteria > Bacillota > Clostridia > Oscillospirales > CAJFTT01 > CASDVX01. The sequence continues at coordinate 3,266 of CASDVX010000026.1, read as the reverse complement.
ATATATCCGTCTGCCGCCATGCCGCCTAAGACAAAGAATACCGGAGCAAAAAACACACCGTTCCTTGTATATCCGGTGAGGGTGAAAACACCGTTATAAAACCAGTCGAGACCCGGCAGGCCTTCCACAAGACCATAGTAGCTGTCGCCGAAAAGCCCTATGACGTAAAGCACAAGGGTGACGGCAAGAGCCTTTCCGTACCCGTACCTGCGCACCGAAAACCACGCGATCACCCCTCCGACCACGGACGCGGGGAGGTACCACAGGTGGTAAAGAGTGCCTTCAAAGAACAGGTCACGCAGAAACGACGGCAGGGAATTTTCCGCCGAAAAATAACCGTTGTATATGTTGAGCGGGAGACAGATCACTATGGCCGCGGCGTATATTGCGAGCGTTTTTAAAACAAATTTCCTGAGCCGTCCGGTACCTGAACCGTATCTGGAAATGAGGAAAAAGCCGGACGTCATAAAGAAGAACGGCACCGCCACCCGGGCGACCACACGGGTGAGCACAAAGTTCCCCGTATCGGTGAAGGAAAGGAGCGGTGAAGTGTGTATTGCTACTATCAAAAGCGCGGCGACAAGCCTGAAGCAGTCTATTCCTCTGTAGGATGTTTTTGCGTCCATCATCATTTCCTCCGAAGCCTATGATAAGCAGGCTCACCCGCAAAGAGACAAAACAATAAAACGCCGTCCGCCGCGGGGAATCGGATATCACTGAAGCAGTTTTTTACTTAATATGCATGTCGGCGCAAAGAACGCGCGGCGTTATTTCCGGTCGGTCAGCTCTATGAGCATATCAAGGACCCGGCCGAAGGACAGCCCTATCCCTTTCATCATGTTGGGATACCGGCTGTGGGAGGTGAACCCGGGTATCGTGTTTACCTCGTTGAAAACTATTTTTTGCGAAGGCGTGAGGAACATATCCACTCTTGCAAAACCGGAGCAGCCGAGAATCCTGTATATTTTCGCTGCGGTGGCCTTTATGCGTTCCTCACACTGCGAGTCTATACGGGCGGGCATATGGATTTTCGAAGTCTTGAGGGTGTACTTTTCGTCAAAATCGAAAAATCCGCCGCTCAGTTCTATCTCATCGACCCTGCCTACTGTCAATTCCCTGTCGCCGAGCACCGCGCAGCCCACCTCAAAGCCGTCTATAAACTCCTCCATTATCACCTCGGAGTCATGCTCGAAGGCGAGGGCGACGGCGGCCGGCAGCTCATCGGGAGAGGAAACCTTGGATATACCGAAAGATGACCCGGCTCTGACCGGTTTCACAAACAGGGGATACCCTATTTCCTCGGCGAGGGCGGCGGCGTTTTCGTTGCCGCCGGCAGTCAGCTTTGCGGATTTCGGCACGGCGATGCCGTCGGCAGCCACAAGGATATGAGCCCTGTCCTTGTCCATGCACAGAGCGGATGAGAGGGTGCCGCACCCCACCACGGGTATACCGGCGATCTCAAACACCCCCTGAACGGTGCCGTCCTCTCCGTTTTTACCGTGGAGGACCGGGAACGCCATATCTATTCTCACGTTTTCGGGACCGGAGCGGCGGAATTCTATGATGCCGTGGTCGCTGCGGCTTTGGGAGACGGCAACGGGCACGGTAAGCTCCGGGGCGCCGGTCCACGTGTCGTTGAGGACATCCTCAGGTTCTCCTAAAAACCGGAACCAGTCTCCGCCGCGGGTTATGCCTATGGGAATGATTTCATATTTATCCCTGTCAAGTTCCGTGAGCACGGAGTAAGCGGACTGCAGGGAAACGCCGTATTCAGACGAGCAGCCTCCGAACAAAACGGCAATTTTCTTTTTACTCATGGCCTTTCCTCCTAACAGATAATCGTACTCTCAAAAGGCAGCGACTCGGTTTTCACAGATGCGGTTCCGCACAAGAGCGGGACGCCGGGTACGCCGCCCGATGACTATAATACTGCAAAAGCGCAAGACATATTACAGGCAGGAAAATATCCCGCAAAACACGGATAATTATACCACACGGGTATGCCATATACAAGAGAAAAGCCGCAGTGCGGTGAAATATTGGGCGCAGGTGTTACAATGATGTGTGACAAAAGGGAAAAAAGATAGCGAATAGGAGTGACCTGTGTTAAGGTTAAGTTGCCCAGACAAAACCGAAAGGCAGGTGTCACTCTATTCGCCATGAATAAGATAACACAGACCATGCGATTCAGGCAAGTAGTTATAGAGTATGCAGACAAGCACGGGGTCACAGCAGCGGCCATCCGTTACCGGCTGAACCGGCAATATATCTACCGCTGGCGCAAACGGTATGACGGTACGCTCCAGTCTCTGGCGGACCGCTCTCATCGACCTCATAGTCATCCCAACCAGCACACAGCGGATGAGATCAAGCTGATCCTGAACATGAGGCGCCGAAACCCAAACACAGGGATCGTGGTGTTCTGGGTAAAGCTGCGTCAACGGGGCTATACCAGATCCATCTCAGGCCTGTACCGATTTCTGCGAAAACGGGGAGCTATGGCCACCAAACTTCCAAACCCCAAGTACACGCCAAAGCCCTATGAACAGATGCAATATCCAGGACAGAGAGTGCAAATCGATGTCAAATTTGTCCCAAAAGTCTGTATGGTTGGGCAACAGGAGCCAACACAGTGGTATCAGTATACCTTCCTGGATGAGTACAGCCGTTTTCGATACATAGAGGCTTTTCAAGAGCACAGCACCTACTCCTCTACTGTATTCTTACGCCATGTGATCAAGAAATTTCCATTTGCCATAGAGTGTGTCCAAACAGACAACGGCACAGAATTCACCAATCGTCTTCTTCCCAAGGGCAACGACAAGCCAACCCTCTTTGAGCTGGAACTTCAACGCCTGGACATCCGGCACAAGCTGATACGACCGTACACTCCTCGCCATAACGGCAAAGTGGAGCGTAGTCACCGCAAAGACAATGAGGAATTCTATGCTTCTCACCGCTTCTACAGCTTTGAGGATTTCAAGGCTCAGCTTGCTGTCCGGGAACGTGCCTACAACAATTTCCCCATGCGGCCCCTATCCTGGCGCTCCCCTAAGCAGGTCTTATTCGCTTTCCCCAATGTGTAACACATCATTGACAAATCTACAATTATTGCGGCTGTGTGTTTTTTTTGAAAAACGAGGTTATTTGAAGAGCGCGCGGACACAATATATCCGAATCCGAAAGGTTCCAAAATTTTATTTCAAATTCGGAAGGACGGTTTTATTTTGTGAAAAAGAAAGCTCTTCGCCTGTGCTCGCTTCTGT
>CASDVX010000025.1 GCA_949284545.1 uncultured Eubacteriales bacterium | reverse complement strand
GCATTCAGGAACTGCAGCTCCGCAAAGTCGATCACATTTGCAGACAGCGAAGTGAACAATATCGGCAAAGAGGCGTTCATGTGCTGCACGTCCATAACTGAACTCGTGTACCCGTATGCGACAGGGGCAATAAACGAGGGCGCGTTCAAGCATTGCATGAGCCTTAAGGACATAACCTATGACCCACGGGTGACCACCGTATGCAACAGAGCCTTTCAAAACTGTCAAGGGCTTACGGAGATAGTTATCCCCGCTCACGTAACTTCGGTGGAGGAGTTTGCTTTCGGAAGCTGCAAGAACATAAAGAGAGCGGTGTTTGAGGGCGCATACACAGTTATCTACAGCTATGTTTTCCTTCAGGTGGAAGGCCTCACGATAGTGGGGATACCCGGATCTTCGGCGGAATATTACTCTACCACGAGCAAAAACTTCACCTTTGAAGCGCTGGAGTAAGAACCTTAGGCGAGAGGCCGAAAACCTGGCATGACGAAATAAAGAAAACAATAACCGGTCGGGTATTTCCCCGACCGGTTATTTTATGTTCCGCATCAGACGCAAACCCAATAGGTCCGCATTCTCAAGAATCACTGCTCGATAGCGTAAACGCTTACCTGCTTGCGGTCCTTGCCGACTCTCTCGAACTTGACCTTGCCGTCGACCTTGGCAAAGAGCGTGTCGTCGGACCCGATCCCGACGTTGTTGCCGGGATGGATATGAGTGCCGCGCTGGCGCACGAGTATATTTCCGGCGAGGACAAACTGCCCGTCGGCCCGCTTAACGCCGAGACGCTTGGATTCGCTGTCGCGGCCGTTCTTGGTGGAACCCATGCCCTTCTTATGGGCAAAAAACTGAATATCTACCTTGATCATCAGTTACACCTCCGTGATTGTTAATGTTAAATGCTCCGGATACTGGGCTGCAAGCTGGGAAATAAACAGCTCCATAGCCTTCAGCATGGCCGCCCAGGGAGCCCCCCCGTCACCCGTAACCTTAAGGAAAGCGCGTTTTTCATCTGTATACACCGCATTTTCCATGTGCAGGACGTCTTCCGCCTGAATGGCCGCGGTCTGTGTCACGGCTGAAACCGCCGCGCAGACGATGTCACTGCCCTCCTCGGCAAAACCCGAATGACCTTCCGCAGAAAAACCGCAGGGGGTTTTATCGCGGTAAAAGAAAGTGACCCGTGTCATATCAGACGTTGATAGACTGGATCTGAACCTTGGAATAAGGCTGCCTGTGGCCTCTCATGCGGCGGTAATTCTTCTTGGCCTTGTACTTGAAGACCATGATTTTGCCCGCTCTCGCATTGCGGAGAACAACAGCCGTGACGGAAGCATTCTCAATGGGATTGCCCAGTTTGAGTTCTCCGTCGACCGAAGCGGCGATGACCTTGTCAAAAGTGACGACGTCACCCTCGGCTGCATTCATTTTGTCCACGAAGATAATGTCGCCTTCCTCAACGCGGTACTGTTTCCCGCAGGCGTCGATTACTGCGTACATCCAACGCACCTACTTTCATCTGTAGTCTCGCTGCGCGGGGTAGGTATAAAACCGTTTAAGACCCATGGCAAGCGGCAACAGCTATTGTAGCAGATGCAGAGCCGTTTGTCAAACATTTTTAATAGGCGATATATTGCATTTTGTAAACTTTTTTGTTAAAATCCTATCGGAGGGAGATGAGGGACGTGGACCGGTTTTCCTGCGGCAAATATGTCATGCCATTAGGCAAAAAAACCTATGTTATGGGCATACTTAACATAACGCCGGACTCATTTTCCGACGGGGGGGACTGGTTTGCGCTTGACGACGCGGTGGAAAGAGCCCGTCAGATACGCGACGAGGGAGCGGACATTATCGATATCGGAGCACAGTCCACACGTCCCGGCAGCATCACCGTAACGGAAAAGGAAGAAACCGCGCGCCTCATTCCCGTGCTTGAGGCGGTGAGAGGAGAGCTTGATATCCCCATATCGGTGGACACGTTTTTTCCCGGCACGGCGCGGGAGGCGCTTAAAAGAGGCGCCGACGCCATAAACGACGTGACGGGCTTTGAGGAATCGGAGATGGTCAGGCTCGCTGCGGCGACGGATTGCGGTTGCATACTCATGCATCCCGGCAAAAAAAGGTACCCTAACGGGGTAGTGAACGACGTGAGCGCATATTTAAGAAGCGGCGCGTCAAGACTGAGACTTGCGGGGATAGACGGAAGCAGGATATGTCTTGATCCCGGAATCGGTTTCGGCACCACCATGGAGGAATGCCTTGAGCTTCTCCGAAACACCGACAGGATAAAGCTTCCGGGGTACGCATATCTCGTGGGGGCGTCCAGAAAGCGCGTCATCGGCCGTGCCTGCGGCGACCCGCCTCCCAAGGAAAGAATGCCCGGCACCATTGCGGCTCATACCGTGGTGCAGATGGGAGGAGCGGACATACTTCGCGTCCACGACGTAGCGGCTGCCGTACAGGCAGCGAGGGTGACCGACGCGATCAAATACGGGTTTACAGATTGAGAAAGGGCGGTGCCGTTTTGGCTCAGGACATCATTACAATAAAGGATCTGGAGATATTCGCGTTCCACGGTGTGAACCCTGAGGAAAAGGAGCAGGGCCAGCGTTTTACCGTAACCGCGGAAATGACGACGGACGTGAGAGAAGCTGCCGCCGCCGACGATATCAACGAAACAGTGAGCTATTCCGCCGTGGCCAAGCTCATACTGAAAGAATTCACCGCGGCGAAATACGACCTGATAGAAACAGCCGCCGACAGAGTAGCGGCGGCTGTTTTAGGCGCGTTCCCGAGAGTGGAAGAGATAAGCGTAACGGTGAAAAAACCGGATGCGCCCATGAAAGCCGTATTCGACTATGTGGCGGTGACGGTAAGGAGGAGCAGGCGTTGAAAAAAGCCCTTCTGAGCATCGGGTCCAACATGGGGGACAGGGAAGGATACCTTAAATTTGCGGTAAAAAGCCTTTCTAAGCTGAAAGGCACCCGTGTTACCGCGGTGTCAGACATATATGAGACCGCCCCGGTGGGCGGAGTGGAGCAGGGCGATTTTCTGAACATATGCGTTGAGATCGAAACGGAGTTTTCGCCTGCCGGGCTGCTGCGGGAAACCCAAAAAATAGAAAACGGCGCCGGCAGGACGAGGGACATAAGGTGGGGACCCAGGACGCTGGACGTGGATATAATACTTTACGAGGGCACGGAGTGCGACCTTGAGACTTTGACGATCCCGCACCCGAGGTTTACGGAAAGAGGGTTTGTGCTCCGACCTATGGCGGATATATACCCGTCGCTCTCCGCTTTAGGGTTTGATTTTTCCCGCGCCCTGGACGGCGCAGCAGGGCAGCGCGCAGAGCGTTTGGGCAGGCTCGAATGGGAATAGAGGGAGCAGGCGCGGGGCGCGTAGTTGTGACAAGAGCAAAACAGGTTGAGCATAAAGGAGATTACGGATGGAAACTCAGGAGCCCGTGACGGCAAAGGTGAACCGGGTGAGGAAAAAAGTATTGACGGCCTGCCTGTGCGCTGCGGCAGCAGCTGGGGCGGTATGTTTTTTTGCCTTCGGGCCTGTGGGAAGGTACGCTTTTGCGGCCAAATACTGCGAAACCAGCCCTGAAGCGGCCATACAGGCGCTGGACGGTGTCCCCGACTGGTATCTCGATACAAAAGAGCTGCGGGAATATATATCGGGCATAGAAGCGTATCAGTCGGGAGACAGGGAAGCGGCTGCTGAGATATTCGGCGAACTTAACGGATATGGCAACAGCAGCTGGTTCATGGGTTTGATAAATTACGAAACGGCTGTGGAGCTTCGTGAAAACGGGAAATACGAAGAGGCGTTGGACCTGTTCGAAAAATGCGCGTACGGAGATTGGAAGGAACAGCTTTTGCTGACGCGGTATCAAATGGCCGAATCGGAGGAATCCGCCGGCGAGTACGAAGAGGCGGCTGAGATTTTCGAATCCCTTGGCGACTATGCCGATTGCGCTTACAGGAAGAACGAGTGCCTTATGGGCATGGCGGAGAAACTTTCAGGAATCGGTTCGCACGGCGAAGCGGCGGACATCGCCGACGACGTCCTCGGTTCGGACGACACGGGTGATTTTGACTCTGCAGCGGTTAAAATATACCTCTCGTACGCCGGAGCCCTTGAGGAAGAAGGCGACTGGGCCGGCGCGGGGACGCAGCTCGAAAAGTGTCTGGGACTGTCGGAGGACGAAGACTCGGAGACGGTTGAGGAACGGATAGAATACTGCGAGTCCATGACGGTATACGAGGCGGCGGTGGAACTGATGGAGGAAGACCGCTATGCCGAGGCGATAGCGGAGTTTGATAAAATACCCGGCTTTCTGGACGCGGACGAGCTCAACGCGGAATGCGAAGGCAATGCTTACGAATGGGAGTTTGACGGATTTTTGTCAAAGGACGGCACCGAGGAGACCGCCACGAAAACTTTTTCCAGAAAGGATACCATATATTTTTACGGCACTCTGTCCGGCGGTAAACCGGGCAAAAACGTCACCCTCATATTCATTTGGACGGACTGCATGGGGCATACGGCGAGCTGTACCGTGAGCGATTGGGAAAACGGGACCTCCGGCGGGGTGACATTCTCTTATTCCGACCCGGAAAACGCGAGTACGGGGAAGGGCAACATAGCGGTTTATATTGAGGAAACGGGCGAACAGGTAGCGAAGTATACGGTAACGGTAAACAAATGAGACGGCACGAATGCGAAAGGCGGATGGCTGATGAAAGCATTAAAAAGAGCGGTGGCGATAGCGATGACTGCGGCAACGGGTGTATGGGCGCTGTGCTCGTGCAGCATGGCGGGCGACGGGACCACGGGGGATCTGAGCGAGTATTTTGCGGGAGAGATGCTCAGCGTCAGCGTGAGCGTTCCGGGCTCCGGAAACAGCGGTGAAAATATTGTAAACGGCATGGGCATGAGCGGCATGTACGCGCCCAATCAGCTCCACTCAAACAACGGTGAGCATATGTTCCTGTCTGAGACTGGGGAAAAGGATATAGCCTTTGTGTTCGAAACGGAAAAGACAGAGCCCATAGGCAGAGTATATATATGGAACTACTGCGCTGCAAAAGACCTGTCCGCAGGCCTGAAAAAGGTCACGGCGGCCTATTCGCTGGACGGTGAAAATTATACCGACCTGGGTGTTTATGAGATAGAAAAAGGCGACCCGTCCGGAGAAGAAAGCTATTCCGGGATGATAGATTTCGGCGGCGTGGCAGCCAAATATATCAGGCTGACGCCCGACGGTGCGGAGGGAAATTACGGAGACGCGGACGGCAGGTACGGCCTTGCCGAGGTACGGGTGTACAGGTTCAAGACCCACCCGCAGAAACAGGGGGCGGTGGTGGTATCGTCCTTTGAGGAGGACGGGGAGAACCCGTCTTTCGGCGGGGAGAACCTGACAAACAACCGCGGCATGAGCGGCGCTCTCAGCGCGGGAGACAAACACAGCAACGACCCGGCGGACATGGGATATATAGACATGAGCACGGGCGCAGACAGCTTTGTGTTTTATCTTGACGGGACATATCCGATTGACAGTATGTACATATGGAACTACAACGACCCGGACAATCTGGACGCCGGGCTTAAGAACGTCCGCATATCGTATTCGGTGGACGGGGAGTTTTATCTCGAGCTGAAGGACAGTGAGGGCAACAGGGACTTCACGCTGACTCAGGCGAGCGGCGATGACGGGATAGGATATACCGACAGGATAAAGCTCGGAGGCATAAACGCCGGGTTCATCAAGATAACGGTGCAGCGGGAGGACGGAACGTACGGTAACGCTGCCCGCGCAGGCCTTTCGGAAGTAAGATTTACCGTGGCGAAGGGCTGGGCGGTGGAACCCGCCAGAGACTGGACGGGGCTTTTTTCACGGCAGTCCGGGTGGTTGGCCGCTGACGGTATTTTTACCGTCAACATGAACGGATACGATGTGCAGGGCTCGTCTGACGAAGACAGCAAAACACTTTTTGTGTTCAGCGATACCGCCATCGGCACGGTGGATTACACTGACATGAGAGTCAATCAGACGGGATTTGTCAATCATTCCTTCGCTTATCTTGAGGGCAATGAGCCGGACCCGAAAAAAATAGAGTTTGTTCTTGAAAAGCCTACTGTAGGCGGCAATATACTCGGAGATTCCCTGTGGCTGACGGACGCTGTCAGGGTGAGCGACAAAACCGTGTATGTAGGCGCGGTGAAATTCAACAGCAGCTGGGGAGCCGACAGAATGGATATGGCCTCTTTCAGGATATCATCCAAGACGGGCTTCCTGAATATCGCATCGCCCAGCCGCACTCAGGGAGTGGCCATGCAGTATAAAAACGGTAACAGCGAGGTCCTCATGGGCTGCGGGATAATGAATAACAGCAAAGAAACGGGAAATCCCAAGGGCGACGGCTACATATACATTTACGGCTACAGAAACACCGGCAGCGGCAAAAAGAACCTCGTAGCGGCGAGAACGCTTCCGGAGAATTTCGGAGATGTGTCGGGATGGGAATACTATACCGGAGAAGGCTGGGAAAAGGGTATAGCGTCGGCCGATACGAAAGAAGCGCACCTGTGCAAGGAAGATATCTCATCTGAGCTCAGCGTTACACCGATCACGTCGGGAATGTTCAAGGGCAAGTATATGCTTGTGTATACCGCCAGCACCATGAGCCCCAACGTGCGCTTCGCGTTGGGAGACAGCCCGGTAGGCCCATTTGAGGACATCACAATGATGTATTACTGCCCCGAGATGGATGAGCTCCATTCTCAGGGGGACCCCGGCGCGTACACGTATAACTGCAAAGCGCACCCCAACCTGTCAAAGCCGGGAGAGCTGCTCATAAGCTATAACCTTAATTCCACGACCAATTTCTCGGAAAATACCTACAGGTACTATCCGCAGTTCATCAAGATGTACGAGATCAAATAAGCGGCGATAAAACCGTTAATAAAAGAGAAGCATACGTCCCGAGCGCTGCGCGGGCGTGAGCGGAAACCATACGACGGGAGGAAACAGTAAATATGAAAGTCACGAAAGCGGTCATACCTGCGGCGGGTCTGGGTACCCGCGTGCTTCCGGCTTCCAAGGCGATACCCAAGGAGATGCTGCCCATAGTTGATAAGCCGGCTATACAGTACATAGTGGAAGAGGCGGTAAACTCCGGGATAACGGATATCCTCATCATAACCAACAGAAACAAGGGAGCGATAGAGGATCATTTCGACTATGCCCCGGAGCTTGAGGAGCGCCTCGCTGCCGGAGGCGAGGGGAAAAGGGATATACTTGAATCCGTGCGCGCGTGCGCCCGTATGGCGAATATAACGTTTATACGCCAGAAAGAGACGAAGGGTCTGGGACACGCTGTGCTTCAGGCGAAGAGCTTTGCGGGCGGCGAACCGATTGCCGTTCTTTACGGGGACGACGTTATAATCGGCGAAGACCCGGCCATAGGTCAGCTTTGCCGGGCGTACGAAAAATACGGGAAAGGCGTAGTCGGGATAAAGGAAGTCACCCGGGAGGCAATAACCAAATACTGTTCCCTGAAGGTGGACAGAATGGAAGACCGGGTGTTTTCAGTGACAGATATGGTGGAAAAACCGTCGCCTGACAGGATAATGTCGCTTTATTCCATACTGGGACGCTGCGTCCTGCCGCCGGAGATATTCGGGATACTCGAGCACACCGCCCCGGGTGCGGGAAACGAGATACAGCTTACCGACGCCATGCGCGAGCTTGCCGTGAGCGACGGCATGGTCGGCGTGGACTACACCGGAACCAGGTACGACATGGGCAACAAGCTGGGGATACTCCAGGCTACCTGCGAGGTGGCGCTCAACCATCCGGAAGTAGGGGAAGGGTTCAGAAAATATCTGAAGGAACTGGCAGCCACTCTCTGATAAAAGCCGTACGGGACACGGCAAATTTACAAATCAAAATCAGCGACCGCAGGGTTCGGGAACTTTCCTCACCCTCGCGGTCGCTGATTTTTTGTGTCTCACGGCTTTTCAAACCTGATCCCGTTTACAGGCGGCACTGTCACAAATTATCCGACAGCTTTTTTACCGCCTCAAAGGAAGCGTCGCTTATATGATGCTCTATTTTACACGCGTCGCGTGAGGCTGTCTGCCGGTCCACGCCGAGCTTTACAAGAAATTCGGTAAGCACTACGTGACGCTGGTATATCTTATCGGCTATGTTTTTTCCGGTCTCGGTGAGTGAAAGCGCACCTCCATCGCTCACGGATAGAAAGCCGCCCTGACGCAGTATGCCTATAGCCCGGCTTACACTGGGTTTGGAGTAGCCCAGATACTCGGCCACATCTATCGAACGTACCAGACTTTTTTGGAGAGAAAGCACTAAAACGGCTTCAAGATACATTTCCCCGGATTCCTGCAACTCGATCGGCCCCCTTCCGCAACAAGCAAATCTCACACACAGATGATATCACAACCAAAGTACAAAAGCAAGCCGTCCGCAGCATGCGGCCCATGCTGCGTCAAAGCTCCACCGGCAGCGGCGAATCAACGTGCATCCCGCCGGGCGTCACGGAACAATCGACCGCGAGTATATTCACACCGGCTTTCCGGGCATCGAGGAGAGCGTCCGCAAACTCAGGCTGCATTTTTCTGTTGGGCCTGAAGACACGGACTCCCTCCATCTGCACCACGAAAAGCAGGTATGCGTCATAACCGCTGTGCAGACACTGCGTAAGCTCACGCACATGCTTCAGCCCCCGGAGCGACGGAGCATCCGGGAACATGGCGACACCGTGTTCCTCAAGAGTGACGCCCTTGACCTCGACAAAGGCTTTTTTCTCCCCGTCGCTCACAAAAAAATCGAATCTCGACCCGCCGAACCTGACTTCGCTCCGGACAACCGCGTTTTTGCGGAAAAGGGCGCCGCTTCTGAGCCATTCTCCCGCTGCGGCGTTGGGAGCCTGGGAATCCATGTTTATCAGAAGCACCGAGCCGTCCGGACGGGATTTTTCCACCGCCACAAGGTCAAAGGCGGTTTTGCGCGCCGTGTTTTTCGAAGCCGAGAGATAAACAGTGCTGCCGGGCAAAAGCAGTTCTTTGCATCGCCCGGTATTTTTCACGTGGACGGTTTGAATAACGCCGCCCACACTGACTGCGGCGACAAAACGGTTAGGCCTGTCTATAAAAGTTCCGGATACCACATTTTCATATTCCGTGACAAACACCTCCCGAAGCACCGCGGCCCGACTGATTTGGATTATATCACCCGACGCGACGGATATCAACTTTGCTGCAGGGTTACAGTAACGTTATGCATAAAAAGGAAGGGGCGTGAAGCCATCAAAGCGGCTTCACGTCCCTTCCGAGACACCGACGGACTTCCAAAGACCGTTTGCGGATTAACTAACCTGACGTCAGCTTACTCCACATCCTGAAGGGCGTCGTACCCTTCTTCCCCGGTACGTACCTTAACCACGTTTTCCACATCGTACACAAATATCTTTCCGTCTCCGATATGTCCCGTGTAAAGCACCTTTTTGGCCGTTTCTATAACACTCTTGACGGGTATCTTGCTCACTACGATATCAACCTGAACCTTAGGCAGCAGATTCGTTTCAACAGCTACTCCGCGGTAATACTCAGGCCGTCCGCCCTGTACGCCGCACCCAAGTACGTGAGACACCGTCATACCGGTGATTCCCAACTCGCTCATTGCGTTCTTAAGAGCGTCAAACTTGGACTCTTTGCATATGATTTCCACCTTGGTAAACTTCGGAGAAACGCCGTCGTCAAAAGCGGGAACTCTCTTAACGGGAACTGCTTCGGCAGCGGGAACATCCGCGGCTGTGGCGACTATACCCTCGGCAGGAGCGAAGGAAGAATACTTATCAACTGCGGGGACAAAGTCCGGATAAGCGCTGGGAAGACCATGCTCCGTGATGTCCAGCCCGAGAAGCTCGTCATCGGCGGAGACCCGCAGACCGTGGAACTTCTTGATGGCAGCAAACGTGATTATCATCATGACAGTCGCGTAAACACCGACGGAAAGGACTCCGAGGGACTGCAAACCTATCTGCGTGAAGGAGCCGGTATAAAACAGTCCGCTGAGACCGGCAGGCGCGTCGGGGTTTGCAAGAAGCCCGACTGCCAGCGTGCCCCATATGCCGTTTGCCATATGTACTCCGACCGCACCCACGGGATCGTCCACATGGAGCTTGAGATCAAGCAGTTCTACCACAACGACTACAAGAATTCCCGAAACTACACCCACAACGGCGGCGCCTATGCCGTCAAAAGCGTCACAGCCTGCGGTCACGCCCACAAGTCCTGCCAGGGAAGCGTTAAGGCACATGGAAACATCAGGCTTGCCGTTCTTTATCCAGGTGTAAATCATGGTCACGCATGTAGCCACGGAAGGGGCGATTGTAGTGGTAAGGAATATGGTGGCAAGCTCAGAAGGAGTCGTCGCCGCGGCACCGTTAAATCCGTACCAGCCCAGCCAGAGGATAAACACGCCAAGAGCACCCAAGGTTATGGAATGACCGGGAATGGCGTTTACCTTGGTAACCTTTCCGCTCTTGTCTCTCACGTACTTGCCGATACGAGGTCCGACGAATATCGCGCCTACAAGAGCCGCGATGCCGCCTACCATGTGTATGGCGCAGGAACCGGCGTAATCGTGGAAGCCCAGCTGCGACAGCCAGCCGCCGCCCCATATCCAGTGCGCCTCTATGGGGTACACAATCAGAGAAATAACGCCGGAATAGATGCAGTATGCGGAAAATTTCGTACGTTCAGCCATGGAGCCGGAGACGATGGTAGCGGCCGTAGCGCAGAAGACCAGGTTAAAGACGAAGGTTGAGGCTCCTGTGAAACTACCGTCAGCGGGACTCGCTATAAACTCCTTAAAATTCGCCCAGAGATCCATGTTAGGAAGACCAATCAGTCCGAATAAAGCGTCTTCACCCATCATGAGCGTATATCCCAGGAGAGAAAACACTACCGTACCGATACAGAAATCCATAAGATTTTTCATTATGATGTTGCCGGCGTTTTTTGCTCTTGTGAAACCGGTCTCCACCATTGCGAAACCGGCCTGCATCCAGAACACAAGGGCGGCTCCGATAAGATACCAGAATTCAACGGTCATTTTAATCAGCTTCTTTCAAAATATCGATGTTGACTGACTTTTCACTTTACCCCAAAAAGCAGTTTTTCATACGTGGGGAACGGCCAGTACTTTTCAGCGGTAAGCGTTTCCGCCTCATCGCAGGGAACACGGAGAAGTGCCATCTTGGGTATTATTTCATCTCTTATGTTATTTGCCGCGGCTGTGACGTCGCTTATGGCTTTGAGCCTTATGAGAGCCTGCTCAAGCTCCTCTGTGGCCAGGTATATCCGGTCGGTCAGGGCGGAAAGCCTGCTTATGAGCGTTTGCTCATACATGCACCCCAGATCCGCAACGGCGCTCTTCTTGGCGTTCAGAGCGGACGCCAGATCCGCCGTATATGTTTCCACCGCGGGCAGGATCTCCTTTTTCGCCATATCCACCATGGTGAGACCCTCAATGTTTACTGTCTTGCAGTAATTATCCATCATTATCTCATAACGGGACCTGAGCTCGGCCTCGGAGAATATCTTGTGGGAAATGAGCATCGTCATGTTCTTTTCCGACAGAAGCATGGGCATACAGTCCGGCGTGGTACGGAGATTGAGAAGTCCTCTTTCCTGGGTTGCCTCGCGTATCCAGGACTCGTCGTATCCGTTACCGTTAAAGATGATGCGCTTGTGATCCCTTATGGTCTTGCGTATCATCTCATGGAGAGCGGTCTGGAAATCATCCGCGGCCTCCAGCCTGTCTGCGTAGATCCTGAGAGATTCCGCCACGGCGGCGTTAAGCATTATGTTTGCGCAGGCTATGCTGTTGGACGAACCCAGCATCCGGAACTCAAACTTATTGCCCGTGAAGGCGAAAGGCGATGTGCGGTTGCGGTCGGTGGTGTCTCTCGTGAACTTGGGCAGCACATGCACCCCAAGCTTCATCACGGTTTTTTCCGTTCCGCAGTACGGTACACCTTTTTCTATCGCATCAAGCACGGCGGTCAGTTCGTCGCCGAGGAAAATTGAAATGACAGCCGGCGGAGCCTCGTTAGCGCCAAGCCTGTGATCATTACCCGCAGTTGCTACGGACAGACGCAGCAGATCCTGATAATCGTCCACCGCTTTTATCACCGCGCACAGGAAGAGCAGGAACTGGGCATTTTCATAGGGAGTTTCTCCGGGAGTGAGAAGATTAGTGCCCGTATCCGTGGCGATGGACCAGTTGTTATGCTTGCCGCTCCCGTTCACGCCCGCAAAAGGCTTTTCATGAAGCAGACACACAAGCCCGTGCTTTGCGGCTACCTTCTGCATTATCTCCATGGTAAGCTGGTTGTGGTCTGTAGCTATGTTTGTCGTGGCATATATGGGAGCAAGCTCATGCTGAGCGGGTGCGACCTCATTATGCTCGGTTTTGGCCAGGATCCCGAGCTTCCACAGCTCCTTGTTCAAATCTTCCATGTACGCAGCGACTCTGGGCTTTATCACTCCGAAATAATGGTCATCAAGCTCCTGACCTTTAGGAGGCTTGGCTCCGAAAAGAGTCCTGCCTGAGAAGATGAGATCCTTGCGCCTGTCAAACATTTCCTTGTCAACAAGGAAGTATTCCTGCTCCGGACCTACTGAGGTCCGCACGCACTTGACGGTATCGTTGCCGAAAAGCCTCAGTATGCGAAGCGCCTGCTTGTTGAGCGCCTCCATTGAGCGAAGGAGCGGCGTTTTCTTGTCCAGAGCCTCTCCGCCGTAAGAACAAAAGGCGGTGGGGATGCAGAGGGTTTTTCCCTTCACAAACGCGTAAGAGGTGGGATCCCATGCGGTGTACCCGCGTGCTTCAAATGTGGCGCGAAGCCCTCCGGAGGGGAAAGACGATGCGTCAGGCTCACCCTTTATAAGTTCCTTGCCGGAGAATTCCATTATCACGCGTCCGTCCGGAGCAGGACTGATAAAACTGTCGTGCTTTTCGGCGGTTATGCCGGTAAGAGGCTGGAACCAATGAGTGAAGTGTGTGGCGCCGCATCCTATTGCCCAATCTTTCATGGCTGAAGCCACGGCGTCGGCCACCTTGGTGTCAAGAGGAGCACCCTCGTCGATGGTGCGCTTAAGCGACTGGTAAACGTCCGAAGCGAGCGTGGCTTTCATGACCCTGTCGTCAAACACGAGACTGCCGAAATAATCAGTTATCTTTTCCATAAACATCCTCCTTGTCAAAATAAAAAACGAGACCGGGAGACTCATTACAAGACCCCATTGCCTCGTTTACTTACAATGTGTAATTCTGTTTGCGTAAAAGAAAAGACGTCAAAGAGGATTACCTCTAAGACGTCCTTGCCTTTTACGCGGGTCATTCTACACCCGGATTTTTTGTTTGTCAACTGTAATTTTGCGATGTTTTCAAATTGTTCAAAATTGTCATGCAGGAGTGGATGGGCTCAGTCCACCGCGGGAAGCTTGTCGAGAGATTCATTTATCTCCGCATCGGTAGGCACATAATCGTCCATCTTACCGTCGTGGAATTTCTGATATGCGAGCATATCGAAGTATCCCGTACCGGTAAGACCGAAGAGTATAGTTTTTTCCTCCCCGGTTTCCTTGCACTTCATCGCCTCGTCAATAGCTACCTTTATGGCATGGCTGCTTTCGGGCGCAGGGAGAATGCCTTCGACTCTCGCAAATTCCTCCGCGGCGCGGAAGACATCGGTCTGCAAAACGGACACGGCCTCCATAAGACCGTCATGATAGAGCTGTGAAAGGACGGAGCTCATGCCGTGATAGCGAAGGCCGCCCGCGTGGCTTGCGGAGGGAATGAACCCGCTGCCGAGAGTATACATTTTGGCAAGCGGACATACCATGCCGGTGTCACAGAAATCATAGGCGAAATTTCCTCTTGTAAAGCTGGGGCAGGACGCCGGTTCAACCGCTATGAAACGGTAGTCCGCCTCGCCGCGTACTTTTTCACCCATAAACGGAGATATAAGTCCGCCGAGGTTTGACCCGCCGCCGGCGCAGCCGATTATGATATCGGGCTTGACGCCGTACTTATCAAGAGCCGCCTTTGACTCAAGACCTATAATCGACTGGTGGAGCAGCACCTGATTCAGCACACTGCCGAGAACATAGCGGTATCCTTCGGTGGAAGTCGCCTTTTCCACGGCCTCGGATATGGCGCATCCGAGACTTCCGGTTGTACCCGGATGCTCCGCAAGGATCTTCCTGCCCACATTCGTCTCCATGGAGGGAGACGGGGTGACGGACGCGCCGTACGTACGCATGACCTCGCGGCGGAAGGGCTTCTGTTCATAAGAGACCTTCACCATATATACCTTGCAGTCGAGGCCGAAATACGCGCACGCCATGGCAAGCGCCGTGCCCCACTGGCCCGCCCCGGTTTCCGTGGTGACGCCCTTAAGGCCCTGCTTTTTTGCATAATACGCCTGGGCTATGGCCGAGTTGAGCTTATGGCTGCCGCTGGTGTTGTTCCCTTCAAACTTGTAGTATATCTTTGCAGGAGTACCCAGAGCCTTCTCAAGGCAGTAGGCTCTCACCAGAGGCGAGGGGCGGTACATCTTGTAAAAATCGAGAATTTCATCGGGTATGGGAAAATACGGTGTGGTGTCGTCAAGCTCCTGCTTGATGAGTTCGTCGCAGAACACAGGAGCAAGGTCCTTGGCGCTCATGGGCTCGTGCGTTGCGGGATTAAGAAGGGGAGCGGGCTTGTTTTTCATGTCCGCCCTGAGATTGTACCAGGCCTTGGGCATCTCGTTTTCTTCAAGATAAATCTTGTAGGGAATTTTTTCTGTTGACATAGCGTTTTCTCCTTTCTTAGGTGACCAGGACGGAAAACAAAAAACCCCCGTCCTGCAATTTTCTTGCTGGGACAGGAGTAAAATTCCTGCGGTGCCACCCGGCTTGGCGGAAGATCCGCCCGCTTTACGCGTACATACATACGCAGACTTTTTATCACGGAAAGCCATACTCCGTCGCACATACTCGGGAACGCCGCGCGCAGCGCGCTCCTTTTCCGATTGCCCTTGGAAGCCCATTCAGCTCTGCTTTTTCTGCCGCGCTCACACCGCCCGCGGCTCTCTGAAAGAAACGGACAAAGCCTACTCACTCTTCTTCAACGGTTTGGCAGGATTATATCATTGTCAGGAGGCAATGTCAATAGCCGAGAAAAAATAATTTTTGCGCCGGGGATTATAAAAGCAGTTGACAAAAGCGGCGCACAGTGATATAATCCACCGGAAATGAGCAAAGGCGTTCATTCATCCGGGGGAAGACTCTCCCGCGTGAATGAGCGCCTGTGTTTTTTGTATCGGAAAGGAATGAACGCAATGAGCAGCTTGGAGGGGCAGGTGCGCATACCGTCCGGATGCGCTATTTCAGCCGTAATATCCAGGGAAGGGAAACGGATGACCGGTGAAGGGATAATATCGAGCATGATACCTATGCACGACAGGTCTAACGGGCTCGGCGGAGGTTTCGCGGGGTACGGGATATATCCTGAATACAAAGACCTGTACGCCTTTCATATTTTCTTTACGGACGGCGCGTGCAAATCGGAGTGCGAGAATTTTCTCAAAGAGGGTTTTGAGATAGTGAAAGCCGAAAGCATTCCCATAAGGAAAATCCCTGAGATAACCGACGTGCCCATGATATGGAGATATTTTGCAGCGCCGCTGTCCTCCGTTC
This sequence comes from uncultured Eubacteriales bacterium, assembly GCA_949284545.1. Lineage (GTDB taxonomy): Bacteria > Bacillota > Clostridia > Oscillospirales > CAJFTT01 > CASDVX01. The sequence goes on along the minus strand of CASDVX010000025.1, from coordinate 32,324 downwards.
TGTCCCGCCTTCAGCTTGACGAAAAGGAATACGTGGCCCGCACCGTGATGAAGATAAATTCATCAATAAGCGGCGCGTACGTGTTTTCCAGCGGGAAGAACATGGGCGTTTTCAAAGCGGTGGGCTTTCCGGAGGACGTTGGGCGTTTTTACAGGCTGGAGGAATACGAGGGATATTCATGGACCGCGCACGGACGTTACCCGACGAACACGCCCGGATGGTGGGGAGGAGCGCATCCTTTTGCCCTGCTGGATTGTTCCGTAGTGCATAACGGGGAAATATCGTCGTATGACGCCAATCGCAGACACATGGAGATGTTCGGCTACAAGTGCACGCTTCAGACCGACACTGAGGTAATAACCTATATTGCAGATTATCTGCTGCGCCGTCAGGGGCTCACCCTTGAAGAGACTGCTTCCGTTATAGCCGCACCGTTCTGGAGCACAATAAGCGGAAAAGAGGAAAAAGAGAGGAAAAAGCTCAGTTTCCTGCGCACGGTATATTCCGGACTTCTGGTGACAGGGCCGTTTTCCATAGTTCTCGGGTTTACCGGAGGACTGATGGCGTTAAACGACCGCCTGAAGCTTCGGTCCATGGTAACTGCCGAAAAGGGAGACAGGGTGTTTGTGGCGAGCGAGGAAGCCGCCATAAGGACCATGGAGCCGGATGCCGAAAACATATATGCTCCGGCCGGGGGAGAACCGGTCATAGTGAGGGTTAAGGAGGGAGCCTACTGATATGTCGGGTTTATACATATTTCCGGAATTCGAGGTAATACGCAACCGCGACCGCTGCATAGCCTGCCGGGTGTGCGAAAGGCAGTGCGCGAACGAGGTGCATTCCTATGACGAAGACGGCAAGGTGATGCTGAGCGACGAGTCGAAATGCGTGGACTGCCAGAGATGCGTTTCGCTCTGCCCCACCCACGCTCTTAAAATAGTAAAAAATGACTGCGCATTCAGAGAAAACGCCAACTGGCAAAGCGACACGATAAAAGAGATATACAAACAGGCTAACAGCGGCGGCGTGCTGCTGTCATCCATGGGCAACCCGCGCCCTCTCCCGGTATACTGGGATAGAATACTTATAAATGCGTCTCAGGTGACAAACCCGCCCATAGACCCTCTCAGAGAGCCTATGGAAACCCGGGTGTTTCTCGGAAAAAAGCCGTCGGAGATTAAAAGGGACCCTGACGGCAGCCTTAACACCGAACTTCCGCCGCAGCTTGAACTATCCATGCCGGTGATGTTCTCGGCTATGAGCTACGGCTCCATAAGCTATAATGCGCACGAAAGTCTGGCAAGGGCGGCAAAGGAGCTGGGCATATACTACAATACCGGCGAGGGCGGACTCCATGAGGATTTCTACTGCTACGGAGAAAACACCATAGTTCAGGTGGCGTCGGGACGCTTCGGAGTATATGAGGATTACCTTAATGCGGGCGCAGCGATAGAGATAAAAATGGGGCAGGGTGCAAAGCCCGGGATAGGCGGCCATCTTCCCGGAACGAAGATCGTGGGCGACGTATCCAGGACGAGGATGATACCGGAAGGCTCGGACGCTATATCCCCCGCGCCGCACCACGACATCTATTCCATAGAGGACCTTAGGCAGCTGGTATACTCGCTGAAGGAAGCGACACAGTACAAGAAGCCGGTGATAGTCAAGGTCGCCGCGGTTCACAACATAGCCGCAATAGCCAGCGGGATCGCACGCAGCGGCGCGGACATCATAGCGATAGATGGTTTCCGCGGAGGTACCGGAGCGGCTCCGACAAGGATAAGGGACAACGTGGGCATACCCATAGAGCTTGCGCTGGCGGCTGTGGATCAGCGCCTGCGGGACGAGGGGATACGCAACAATGTTTCCCTGGTGGTGGGAGGCAGCATACGTTCGGCTGCGGACGTGATAAAGGCGATAGCGCTGGGAGCGGACGCGTGCTACGTCGCCACCGCCGCTCTGCTGGCGCTCGGATGCCACCTTTGCAGGACATGCCAGAGCGGCAAGTGCAACTGGGGCATAGCCACTCAGCGGCCGGAACTCGTGAAGCGGCTGAACCCGGACATCGGGAGCGAACGTCTCATAAATCTCATGACCGCATGGAAGCACGAGATAAAGGAACTTATGGGCGGCATGGGCATAAATTCCATAGAAGCTCTGCGCGGGAACCGACTTATGCTGCGCGGAGTCAGTATGACGGAAAAGGAGCTTGAGATTCTCGGTATCTCACACGCAGGAGAATGAAACGAGTATTTGTTAATGAAAAATGGTGTCTGGGCTGCCGCCTGTGCGAATACAACTGCGCATACGCAAATTCCGGGGTCAAGGACATGATAAAGGCGCTGAAAGGGAAAAACATTTATCCCCGCGTGCGGATAGAAGGCGAGGACGGGATCACCTACGCCGTTTCCTGCCGCCACTGCACCGACCCGATATGCGTAAAAAGCTGTATCTCGGCGGCAATATCGATCAAGGACGGGGCAGTGACGATAGATCACGACAAATGTGTCGGGTGCTTTACCTGCGTGCTGGTATGCCCATACGGCGCAATCGGGAGAGGCGAGACGGGCGCGGTGCAGAAATGCGAGCTGTGTCTTGAGAACATAAGCGGATATCCCGCCTGCGTTCAGGGATGTCCCAATCGGGCCATCGTTTACGAGGAGAGGTGACGGACTTGAAAAAATATGTTATAGTAGGAAACGGCACCGCAGCGGTGGGAGCGGTAGAGGGCATACGCTCTGCGGATAAGGAATCGGAAATAGTCATCGTATCCGAGGAACGGCATCACGTCTACTGCAGACCTCTCATATCGTATTACCTTGAGGGCAAGACGGACGCCCGGCGAATGAAATACCGTCCGGATGATTTCTACGACAGAAACGGATGCAGGGTGCTTTACGGCGTTAAGGCGGTAAAGCTGGATGCGGAGAACAAAAGCGTGCTTTTGGACGACGGTTCGCAGCTCAAATACGACAAGCTTTGCGCGGCGACCGGATCGTCGGCATTTGTCCCGCGTTTTGACGGCCTGGATACGGTAGAGGAGAAGCACACGTTTATGACAATGGACGACATGCTCGGACTTGAGAAGGCCGTAAGGCCGGACAGCAGGGTCCTGATAGTGGGAGCCGGACTCATAGGGCTCAAATGCGCCGAAGGACTTGCACACCGAGTGGCAGAGATAACCGTGTGCGATCTTGCGGACAGGGTGCTGTCCAGCGTTCTGGACGGAGAATGCGCCGAAGTAATGCAGAGACACCTTGAAAAGAACGGGATAAGGTTTATGCTCAGCGACACGGCACAGTCGTTTGAGGGGAAAACCGCCCTCATGAAAAGCGGCAAAACCGTCGGATTTGATATCCTTGTGCTCGCTGTGGGCGTAAGGCCGAATGTATCCCTTGTGGCGGACGCGGGTGGGAAATGCGGGAAAGGGATAACCGTTGACGCCCGTTCGCAAACGTCCCTTACGGACGTATACGCCGCAGGGGACTGCGCGGAATGCATGGACATATCCTGCGGCGGGGTAAAAGTGCTGGCAATACTTCCGAACGCCTATATGCAGGGCAGGTGCGCCGGGATAAACATGGCCGGCGGCGAGGAAGAGTTTGACATGGCCATTCCCATGAATTCAGTAGGATTTTTTGGACTTCACGCCATGACCGCAGGCAGTATGTTTGACGAAAGCAACGGCGGAGAGGTGTACCGGGAGCGCACCGGGAACGGAATAAAAAAGCTTTTTTCCAGAGACGGCAGACTCACGGGATTCATTCTTATAGGTGATGTGGACCGCGCGGGTATATACACAAACATGATAAGGAAAAGAATACCTCTGAGCGAGGTCGATTACGAGGATCTTAAAAAAATTCCCAATTTGTTCGCTTTCGGAAAGAAATACCGTGATAAAATACTGGGAGGCGTGGTGTAAATGCTTATAGATGCAAAAGGGCTTGATTTTACATCGCTCAATCAGAAGCTGAGAGCCTGCAGCGGAGATTGCCTTGTCACGGGTTGTATGGGGCAGCGTTTCATAGCCGCCGGCATGGCGGACAGGAAAATAACTCTTAACGGTGTTCCGGGCAACGCGCTGGGCGCATATCTTAACGGTGCGGAAATAACGGTAAACGGCAACGCGCAGGATGCGGTGGGCGACACCATGAATACCGGAAAAATAGTGATACACGGCAACATAGGCGATGCCGCCGGGTACGCAATGCGCGGCGGAGCGATATATGTGAAGTGCAACGCGGGCTACCGCGCCGGTATACATATGAAGGAATACAGGGACAAGAGGCCCGTGATGGTTATCGGCGGGAGGGCAGGCAGCTTTCTCGGGGAATATCAGGCCGGAGGTATAATAATCGTCCTTGGGCTGCATACCGACGGGAGACCGGTCGTAGGCAATTATCCGTGTACGGGAATGCACGGCGGAGTGATGTTTATCCGGGGGAACGCGTCCGGAATACGGTTCCCGAGCCAGGTAACCGCGTCGCCGGCCTCGGAGGAAGACGTAAGCGGAATTGTGCCGTATCTCGAAGAGTACTGCCGGCTTTTCGGAGGGAATATAAAGGAACTGCTTTCGGGCGGATTTACGGCGATAAAGCCGGACAGCCGAAATCCGTACAAGCAAATGTACGTGGCAAATTGAGAAAGGCGGGTTAGACCATGAGCTATTCACCCAGCGAGATTATGCAGTACGTATCGGAGGAAGACGTGAAGTTCATACGTCTCGCTTTCTGCGACGTATACGGGAGACAGAAGAATATATCGGTCATGCCGTGGGAACTGGAACGCGCGTTCAGGTACGGCGCGGCTATAGACGCTTCCGCCATAGATGGCTTCGGAGACGGGACGCGTTCGGACCTTTTCCTCCATCCCGACCCGTCCACGCTGGCTGTTTTGCCGTGGCGGCCCGATCACGGCAGGGTGGTCAGGATGTTTTGCAGCATAACGTATCCCGACGGGAGGCCCTTTGAAGCCGATGCCAGACAGGTACTCAGGCAGACTGCGGAGGAAGCCGATCGCCGTGGCGTGCATTTCTTTTTCGGATCGGAGCTGGAATTCTATTTATTCAAGACGGACGAAAGCGGAGCTTCCACAGGTGAACCTCACGACAATGCGGGGTATATGGATATAGCTCCCGAGGATAAAGGAGAAAATGTACGCCGCGAGATATGCCTGACGCTGGAGCAGATGGGTATCAAACCGGAAAGCTCCCATCACGAGGAAGGTCCCGGACAGAACGAGATAGATTTCAGGTATTCATCGCCGATTACTGCGGCGGACAACGCCGTGACTTTCAAAGCCGTGGTGAAGACCATTGCCGCTAGAAACGGTCTGTTTGCGGATTTCTCGCCCAAGCCCATGGCAGGTTTTCCGGGAAACGGGATGCACATCAATATTTCCGCGAAGACAGACGACGGCAGAGACGTGATGCCGCAGATTATCGCTGGAATACTCGAACACATCGAGGAGATGACGGCGTTCCTGAACCCAAAAGAGGAGTCGTACGGCAGGTTCGGCAGCTGCAAGGCGCCGCAATATATCTCGTGGTCGGAGGAAAACCGGTCACAGCTTATAAGGGTGCCGGCTGCCGTGGGCGAGTACCGGCGCGCGGAGCTCCGTTCGCCTGACCCCGCCTGCAATCCGTATCTGGCGTTTTCCCTGCTCATACGCGCGGGGCTGGACGGCATCGAAAAGGGAGCAGAGCTCCCGTCACCGACGGATATAAACCTTTATAAGGCGAGCGAGGACATTTTGAAAAAATTCAGGACGCTCCCGCGCGATCTGAGGGAAGCGTCGGACATGGCAAAAAGCAGCGGATTTATATCCGAGGTTCTGCCGGGATCAATCATAGACTGCTATTGCGGTAAATAAGAACGCCCCGGGCGAAGCGTGAAAGGAGGAGCGGTAAAATGGATTTGAAGCTGCGCGTTTACAGCGTGCTTATAGTGTCCGCGTCGGAAAAAATGAGCCGCTCGCTTACTCAGCTTCTCCCCGAGGGAAGATATTCCCCTGTCTGCGTGGTGAAGGACGTGGGCGCGGCGAAACGGACCGTGCTTGAACGCAGCTTTGACATAGTGATAATAAACACTCCGCTCCCGGATGACTTCGGTGCGAGATTTGCCGCAGACCTGTGCCAGAGCAGCAGCGTCTGCGTCCTTATGCTCGTGCGGTCCGAGCAGTACGGAGAAATATGCTCGAAAGTCACACCTTACGGCGTCCTTGCGATTTCAAAACCCACATCGTCCCAAATACTCCTTGAATCGGTGATGCTTCTGTGCGGGATGAGGGAGCGGCTGCGGCGAATGGAGAAACGTGCAGCTACGGTGGAGGATAAAATGGAGGAAATAAGGATTGTCAACAGAGCTAAGTGGGCGCTCATAGAGGAGCTCAAGATGACGGAAGCCGATGCGCACAGATATATAGAGAAGCAGGCCATGGACCGCTGCATAACGCGCCGTGCGGTTGCGGAGGAAATAATACGCACATATAAATGACGAGGGAGAGATCAGCCATGAAAAAATACATATTTGTCACGGGAGGAGTTGTGTCCGGACTCGGCAAGGGCATAACGGCTGCGTCTCTCGGAAGGCTGCTCAAGGCGAGAGGTCTGAAAGTGGCGGCGCAGAAGCTTGACCCCTACATAAACGTGGATCCGGGCACCATGAGCCCTTACCAGCACGGCGAGGTATACGTGACGGAGGACGGGGCCGAAACCGATTTGGACTTGGGTCATTACGAGAGGTTCATAGACGAGAATCTCAACAAGTATTCCAATCTCACTTCAGGCAAGGTATATTGGAACGTGCTCAATAAGGAGCGCCGCGGGGAATATCTCGGATCCACGGTACAGGTGATCCCCCACATAACCAATGAGATAAAGGATTTTGTTTACCGCGTTGGAGAGAAAACAGACGCGGACGTGGTCATAACCGAGATCGGCGGCACCATAGGGGATATCGAATCCCAGCCGTTCCTTGAAGCGGTCAGACAGATATCCCTTGAGGTGGGAAAGGAGAACAGCCTGTTCATACATGTCACCCTTGTCCCGTTCCTGCGCGGTTCCGACGAGCACAAGTCCAAACCCACCCAGCATTCGGTCAAGGAACTTCAGGGAATGGGGATAAATCCGGGCATCATAGTGCTCAGGTGCGACGAGCCTCTGGAGGAATCCATATTCCGCAAGATATCCATGTTCTGCAACGTAAAGCCGGACTGCGTCATTGAGAACATAACGCTTCCGTATCTGTACGAAGCTCCGCTCATGCTGGAAAAATCCAACTTTTCATCAGTGGTATGCAGGGAACTGGGAATAAGCGCTCCGGCGCCCGACCTTACCGAATGGACGGAAATGGTGGAACGTATCAAAAACCGAACGGGCAGAGTCAGCATAGCGCTTGTGGGAAAATACGTACAGCTTCACGATGCGTACCTGTCGGTGGCGGAAGCCATGCGCCATGCGGGGTACGCGCTCAATACCCATATAGACATAAAATGGACAGATTCGGAGGCCCTCACGCCGGAAACATATGAGGAAATTCTTTCCGGAGTAAGCGGGATAATAGTGCCCGGCGGATTCGGCGGACGTGGAATTGAGGGTATGATTCTTGCAGCAAGGTATGCAAGGGAGAACAAAGTACCGTATCTTGGGATATGTCTCGGGATGCAGGTGGCGGTTTTGGAATACGCGCGCAGCGTGGCGGGGATAAAGGACGCCAATTCCGGGGAATTTGACGAGCTTTGCAGGCACAAGGTGATAGATTTTATGCCCGGCCAGAGTGACACGATAGATAAAGGCGGCACGCTGAGGCTGGGAAGCTACCCGTGCGTTATAAAGGAAGGCACAGTGATGAGCCGCTGCTATAAAAGCGGCGTCATACACGAGCGCCACCGCCACCGTTATGAATTCAACAACGACTACCGCGAGATATTGACGAAGTGCGGGCTGATTCTCTCGGGGCTGTCGCCGGACGGCAGGCTCGTGGAGACTGTGGAAATACCCGATCATCCGTTTTTCGTGGGAGTGCAGTACCACCCGGAGTTCAAATCCAGACCAAACAGGGCCCACCCGCTGTTCCGAGGGTTCATAGAGGCCGCCGTGAAAGGAAGTGCAGGCTGATATGCGTTTCACTAAGATGCAGGGGCTCGGGAACGATTATCTTTACGTGTATTCCGACACTGACCCGACTGATCCGGCAGCGTTGTCGGTAAAACTGTCGGACCGCCATTTCGGAGCCGGCTCAGACGGGATGATATGGATATTGCCTTCGTCCGTGGCGGACTTCAGGATGCGCATATTCAACGCCGACGGCAGCGAGGCGAAAATGTGCGGGAACGGTATAAGGTGCGTGGGCAAATACGTATTTGACAAGGGATACACGGACAAAACCGTCATGACCGTGGAGACGCTTTCGGGGATAAAGACGCTTCGGCTCATTGTGAGGAACGGAAAGGCGGAAGGCGCGTCCGTGGAAATGGGAAGAGCCGAGGTGGGGACTCCGTCGGAGCTGACGGTGTGCGGACAAAATGTGCGCTATGTTCCCGTGTCCGTTGGAAATCCACATGCGGTGGTCTTTACGGACGACGCGGAAAACGCGCCTCTTACCACGGTGGGAGCGGCCATGGAAAAGCATCCCGCATTCCCTCAGGGGGTCAACGTGGAATTTGTTCAGAAAACCGGGACGAACGCCTTGCGCATGCGTGTCTGGGAACGTGGGAGCGGTATAACCATGGCATGCGGGACCGGAGCCTGCGCGGCCGCATCCGCCGCAGTGGCGGCGGGACTGTGCGGCTGCGGAGAGGATATTTCCGTAATGCTTGACGGCGGGACGCTGCACATTACGGCGGGCGAGAGCGCATCGGTCGTTATGACGGGCCCGGCCGTGACAGTTTACGAAGGGGAGATACAGGTATGATAAAACCTAATCGGCATTACGCAGAGCTTAAAGACTCATATCTCTTTTACAACATATCCGGAAAAACAAAGGCGTATCTTGAAGAGAACCCCGGGGCGCACCTGTACCGCTTGGGCATAGGCGACGTTTCTCTTCCCCTGTGCCGCGAAGTGATTTCGGCGCTTCACAGCGCGGTGGACGATCAGGCTTCCGCCGCGACATTTCACGGATATATGCCTGAATGTGGCGCGGATTTTTTGCGGGAAGCAGTCAGACGTCATTATGCGTGCAGGGGAGTGACGCTGGCCGCAGATGAGGTTTTCGTATCCAGCGGCGCAAGCGACGAGCTGGGAGATATCCTGGACCTGTTTTCAAGCGACAACTCCGTTCTCATAATGGAGCCTGCATATCCCGCCTACGTGGACGCAAACGTCATAGCCGGACACAGGCTGATACACCTTCCGTCGGGCAGGGAAAACGGCTTTTTGCCGCTCCCGTCCCCGGAGCTTGACGCGGACCTTATTTATATATGCTCGCCGAATAATCCAACGGGCGCGGCGTTTGACCGGACGGGGCTGAGCAAATGGGTCGAGTTTGCAAATTCCCGCGGGGCGGTCATAATTTTTGACGCGGCCTATGAAGCGTTTATCGAAAGCGAGGAAATACCCCACAGCATATTTGAGATAGACGGAGCGCGGACCTGCGCCATAGAAATATGCTCTCTGTCAAAAACAGCCGGCTTCACCGGCACGAGATGCGGATACACCGTCATACCGAAAGAGCTTGTCAGGGACGGAATGGAATTTAACGCCATGTGGGTACGCAACAGGACGACAAAGACCAACGGCGTGTCCTACATAATACAGAAAGGCGCGGCGGCGGTGTTTACCGAGGAGGGGCAGCGCCAGATCGCGGAAAATATCGCCGTGTACAAGCGCAACGCCAGATGCCTGACGGAAGCGCTGGACAAATGCGGCATATGGTATTGCGGAGGCAAAAACGCCCCGTACATATGGCTGCAGTGCCCGCAGGGCATGGGAAGCTGGGAGTTTTTTGACTACCTCTTAAGAGAAGCACAGATCGTCGGGACACCCGGCGAGGGATTCGGGGCGTGCGGCGAGGGCTATTTCCGCTTTTCAACGTTTGGGGATGTGAAAGATACGGAGGAAGCTGCCCGCAGACTCACGGAGCTTTTCGGTCCGCAGGGAACGGGGAGATAAAACGGACCGGAGCGCAACCGGCCGCAGACGTACGGCGGCACGTCGGATGCCTTTTGTCCCAGGTCAAACGAGCGGGATTACAAGCGCGGCGCGTTTGCACGTGCGGTCACTGCGTCCGCAGCTCGGATCCGGAATGCACGCTCCGTGTATCGGGGCCTCAAAAAACGGCTGCGGACTGAGATCACAAAACACGGAGCAGAAAACGGCCGGAGGAAAAACCGTATAGGTACCGAACCGCGCCGGGATTTACCGAAATATACCCGGCGGTGCAGAACAAAAGGGCAGCGGACCGAGCCGCTGCCCTTTTGGATTAGTGTATTAGAAGTCATGGCTTAAATCTGAGCGCTGCCTGACACGGCCGTTTGCGTGAGCGTTTACCTCGTGCGGTACGTGGAAAATCTCCTGAGCACGCGCGGCGATTCAAGCAGCTGCCGCGGCGGTTGGCCGTAACCGGGCGGTTGGCACGCGCCCGCTTAGACCGTACCCCGCTCATATCTGCCGAGTATCCGTCCGGCTTTTGCACTGCTGTCTGCCGATAGCCCAAACAGCTGTCGTGCAACGCAGAAACAGTATCATGAAAGGCTTGAATTTTTAGCAGATTTGGAAATTCTCACAAAATCTGCAGCAAACCGTTTCGTATGCGCCTTGCGGACGGAAGCGCGGTTCTCACACCTGGCCTGTTTGCAAAGTTTTCTTCAATAGTATTTTGTCTCGGTTTCACAGGAGAATTAAGTAAAACGGGCATCGCTTTTTCGCCGTATTCCGCACGGATGTTTCTGCCTGTCTGCTTCCGTTAAAACACCCGAGCAACCAGCGCGGACAAAAGGAAGGCGACGGGACCCCGGAGGATTCAATCGGCGTTTTTGCACTGCCTGAAGCATTTGCCGCCCGCGGACGCACGGCCAACGACAGATTTATAACTCCCGTTGGGGTCATCATTCGTGGCGGATTATACCCCGCCTGTCGGCAAACGAAAAGGGTAGATACCTCTTAAGCGGCGGGCTATTTCTTTGAAACGTTCTCGTCGGGGAAATTCGTTTTGCGCCATTCCGGGTCATATTTGTTATTGTATCTCGAAAAGGACCAGACTTTTACGTAGTAATATCCCTTGCTCATGTGAAATCTTTTGCAAAAATGGTAGTTGGAATAGTACAGGACAAAAAAAGACAATATGTCCGCAAATCGGTCGTAATCCTCCAATATGTACAGCCTGTGGGTATATTTATAGTCTTTTGCGCTCAAATCTGTTTCAACCAGCGCTACCTGCGTTTTCCCGTGATATATTGAAATATAATTGAACGTGTCTTTTGCGCGGAAGTAACAGCGGAAAGCCGTACCGTCGTCAAGCTCAATCAAATAATAGTTTTTCATGAAGTCCTTTTTATAAAACGCAACACTCCCGCACATGCTGTCATTTTTATACAAACGGAAGATTCTGGTGATGCTTGTTTTTCCCCAAAGCCACCTGAAGGGTATGTAATTTCTCAGCTTTGAAAAATGATAGATGCCGTTTATTTTGGTGTTTCTGTTAAGGAGCGTTATAGGCTGGTGAAGGTCAAAGCTGCCTGCCTCGCCGTGAAAATAAAAAGTATCGCTTTCAATGTCGAATGTCTGCTTCGTATTTGAAGCGGTTTGAGAGATTTTCACTATCATTACATATCACCGGCCTGTGTTTGATTTTACGCAAGTCGCGGAACAAAGCTCACGAAGTTTCGACAGAGGCGCAGACGGAGGCATATCTCCGGGACATCAAAGAGCCTGAAAAGTCAGCCGTTTCGGGATTTGCCCGCAAACGGGGGCGCAAAGCATGCCGGCGGCTTAATATTTTTGGACCGTCGCGGAAGAGAAACGATATAGCGCGCTTGCCGCCGAATCAACCCCCGTTCTGTCAGGCCGCGGAAATGCCGACCCCGTCAAAGGCGCGCTTAACTTTTCATACGGGAACTCAAAGGCCCAAGCCGCGATCCCGCCGCGCTTCCTCGGCGCGGACAAGGATAAAAAAGATGCCGCTTAAAGAAGTAAGTATATTTGATAATAAGGAAAGGCCCGGAGCGCGAACGGGCTCCGGACTCATGCCTGTCTTAAAGGATTAAAAAGATACTCAGATAAAAATAAAAGTTGCGACAACAAAACTAAACCGCCATACTGTTATTTTTGAGGCTTTTCAAGAATAACAAACGACACAAGGGTTTCCTTATGCAGGTAATGCTCAAGCTTGGGATCAACATCCACTGTCTGTGTATTCATCTGTGAAATTGTCCAACCGTCTTCGAGCAATTTATTGATACGAACAAGATACTTGTTGTCATTAATATCATTCTGCTCGGTGTAATCACGGCTGTTGCTTATATAGACTACCTTTTGCATGGCTTTTCTCCCTTGTAGTTTTTCAAATGTCTCCGAGAACTAAAAAAGATGATAGCTTCGTCGCGTGTACATTTTATAAAAACAAGAAAAGCCCGGAACGCGAACTGGCTCCAGGCCCTTGCCTGGTGCCGGTGGTGGGACTTGAACCCACACGATGTTGCCATCAACGGATTTTGAGTCCGTCACGTCTGCCAATTCCATCACACCGGCAAATATAAGTTAGCCCTGACGCGCGGCTTGCAAAATGCCGGTTCAAGGTTAATTGACGCGGCACACCGGGCAACGGGAAACGGTTCGCCGCACTCATACGAGAGGTGGGCCGACATGCCGCGGGCACACACAACGTCTGTATTATACATGAACCGGAGAAAAAAATCAATACCGGTGGGAAGCTTTTTTAATCTTCCCGCCGGCAGGTACCGCCTTGCCCGGCCCTACTGCACGGGCGTTTACGTCAAATCGTTATTCTTTACTCAGTGCAGCCGGCGCAGCTGCATTTGCGCATTTGCGCGCTGCACTTTCACATATGCCGCTGCCGGTGCAGGGCAGGCGTAAAGATACGGCTGCTGCCGTTTGAGCTACAGCATACGTGCCGTGCCGACGAAGAAAATATAAAACAGCATACGCGCATTATCCCCGAACAAAGATCCCCCAATAGCCCTGTAATCTGCCGAAACGGGCAAAATCACATAAAATAAAAACGCTGAATACCGACGCAGCGGCGCCCTCCGGCGTGTGGGTTAAGCATGGAACGAAGATTACTTTTTTCTTACATTCCTATCTCCGAGAAAATACAATGCAAGAGCTCCGGGGCCGAGGTGCGAACCTGTTACGGGCTCATGGCCCACAACGAACACATCGCCCGCACGGCCCTGTTCCCGGAGAACGGCGGCCAGTCTGCCGGCGTCCTCAGCGCAATCCGCATGAGAGATATATACAGTCTGCTTTTCGGGTTCCACCGCAAGATCACAGAATTTTTTCCCCATCATTTCAATTATGCTGTTTCTGCCGCGGGTCCTTCCGAAAGAAATTATCTTTCCGTTTTCGTCTCCCTTGAGCAAGGGCTTGATATTAAGGATGGTCCCCGCAATCGCCGTTATGTTGGACAGCCTTCCGCCTTTGCGCAAGTACATGAGATCGTCCACGGTAAATACCTGGTAAACGCGTGGACGGGTGCCGATAAGCAGCTCGGCCGTCTGCTTTGCGTCCATACCTTGTTTCCGGCATTCAATCGCCTTAATGACGAGAATACCTTCGCCCAGAGAAGCCCCGAGACTGTCTACAAGATATATTTCCCTTTCCGGAAATTCCTCGCGCAGCTGTGTTGCAGCGATTTCAGCCGAATGGAACGTACCGCTTATTCCGGAGGACATTCCCACAAACAGGATATCCGTCCCTGCCTCCAGGGCAGGCCGCATGCTTTCCGCAAAAGTATGCGGATTTAGCTGGGAAGTTGTGATCCTTGCTCCTCGACGCATGCTTTCATAAAACTCACCGGGCGAGAAATCTTCAGGGGTTGCGCACTTGCATTCAACGCCGTCGACAAAGTAGGAGAGCGGGATAACGGTAATATCATTCTCCCTTACAATGGACGATGTAAGGTTGGCGGATGTATCGGTAAAAATTGAAAAACTCATAGCTTCAGTCCCATGCTTCCCGATGTGAAAGCGTCCTTTCCTGAAAAATTGTTTTTCCGCTCGGAAAACGCGGCCAAGCCGCAGCCTGCCCGAGGCGGATACGCGGAATTTCGGATTTGCCGCCTTACGCTCAAAAAGCAGGTGACAAATCCGAAAACCGATGGTATAATTATACCGCTGTGCTGAATTTTGCGCAATCTACAACAGAACAAACGCAGTATACGCAAGCAGACACATGCGTAGAGCGCAAAAAATGAACTCTACCATCAGTAGAATCGGCGTTGTTATGCACTTTGAGGGCAGATATACAAAAACGTGCAGATTTAAACCGGACGCATGACAGACTGAGACGACAATAAGGAGAGATGCATAAAAATGACAGATTTAGACAGAGCAAGAGAAATTTTTCGGAAGGACCGTTTTGCCACCGAAGCGGGAATAGAAATAGAAGAGGTGGGAGAAAAGTACGCAAAGTGCTCATTTACTATCGAAGACAGGCACCGCAACGCCGTGGGCGGAGTGATGGGGGGCGCGATATTTACGCTCGCGGATTTTGTGTTCGCCGTGGCAACCAATCTCAACGGGCCCACGACTGTGACGACGGTGAGCCAGATAAGCTATTTGGGCGCCGCCAAGGGCAAAAGGCTTATAGGTGAAAGCAGATTGCTCAGGGACGGACGAAACGTTTGTTTCTACGAGATAAAAATAACCGATGATCTCGGAAATGCAGTGGCGTCGGTATCCGCCAGCGGGACACATCTGCACCCTCCTCAGAAATGAGAGAGCAGAAGGGATCGCGGTAACCGTGCGCGGAGAGACGGCGTTGCGGGGAGTACCGTCTGTATTATTTTGATAATCAAGAGCGGAGCGCTGCGCTTTTTTGACGCAGCGCTCCGCTCTTTTCTGCATCCTGCGCAGGATAGAGACGTTCCGGCAAAAACCAAAGGGCTACCGTCCCCCCGCGGTTAACAGGCACAGGACGTTTCCTCCCGCAGATCATGTGTATTGAAATGCTGGCGCCGAAAACGGCAGCCGTGGAGGTAGCCATGGGAAGCATTGTGAGCGACATCGCCGTGGAAGCGGCAAATATTGCGCCTATGAGCTGCGACCTTTCAAAAATACCGTACCTGAAGTGTCTGTCAAACGCCGCGGCTAAGACCATAAAGTTCGGCATAACCCTTTCCGTGTGCATAAATCTGGCGGCGATAGTTTTATCTCTAATGGGGGATCCTGAACTCCACCACCGGCGCTCTTGTACGCAACGCCGGATCATGCTTCGTCGTGCTCATCGCCTCGCTGCTGTACAACCGCAGATTCAAGTGCCCCGGGGGTTATTCGGACTTTAAGCGGCGGAGCGTGCGTCTCGACACCGGACATGAAAAACGCCGAGACAAATGAGTAGGCGGCATATCGGATATTTGACAGGCAAAAAGCAGGCAGGAGTATCGGCCTGCTTTTTGCATTTTTGCACGCAGGGGACGGCCGCATTATCCGAAGGCTTGTTCTAAAAAGGGACAAAGCCTCATAAGATTTGAGCAGGAAAAGACAGACGCGTCCCTGAAAGCCGCGGATGCGCGCATGTTTGCGAGTTTATGCAGAAAGACCTGGTGAAAGTGATGGACAACAGCTTTTCTTCGGCGGCTTCCGTGCTGCCGCCACGCCTGCAGAGATATCTGTTGAGCGTACCGGACAAACTCACACGCGAGGCGAGCGAAATAAGACTGCGCACGGATTCGCTCATAGCTCTGACCGTAAGGGGGAAAACCGTACTGCTTACCGACGGCGACGCCCCGCGCACGGACAGAGAGACCATGGAGGAGATATTTCTGCGCCTGTGCAGAAATTCCGTTTATTCCCATCGAGACGAAATAGCGTCGGGGTATGTGACGGCTCCGGGTGGACACAGGGTGGGAATATGCGGACGTGCAGTGACTCAGAACGGGATCATAACATCGGTCGCGGACATATCCTCGCTCAATATAAGGATAAGCAGACGTCATGCTGAAACGGCGGAGGAGCTTATGCGGCTGTTGATCGGAAGAAATGCGGTGAGCTCTTTTTTGCTGTACGGTCCGCCGCTGTCAGGGAAGACGACCGTGCTCAGAGAGCTGGCATACGGCCTGGCTAAAAAAGGAGTGCGCGTGGCCGTGGTGGACGAACGCAGGGAATTGGCCGAACATTCCAGCGTATGTATGGACGTATTCAGCGGATATCCCAGAAAGCAGGGAATAGAGCAGGCTCTCAGACTGTTTTCACCGGAAGTGATAGTTTTTGACGAATTAGGGAACAGGGACGATACGGACAGCCTGCTCGCGGCCGTAAACGCGGGGGCTGCCGTTATAACCACGGCGCACGCACCGGACATTGATTCTCTCAAAGGCAGAAAATTTATGCACGACGCGGTGTGCGGCGGAATATTCAATTATTTCATACAGCTGACCAGCGGCGAAAGGCCGGGCAGGATAGCTGCAATTTACGACGGGGATGGCGTTCGGATTGAAGACTGCTGCAATGATAATTGTTATGGCGGGGATGCTTTTTCTGGGGCGGATAAAAGCGTCATGGTATGAGGAACGGGTCCGCCTTCTTGCCTCCATGTGCACATTTGTGAGGATGGCACGCGAGAGCATAGCGTACCTTTCGCTGCCGCCGGACGGTATTGTGGCGGCCGCCTCGGGAAGACAAGATATGAAAAACGTGGCGTTTCTGCGGGAACTTGCCGCTTCGGACATAGCGTCGGAGGGATTTCTGACTCCCTGGAGCAAGGCGCTTTCCTCCCTTCCGCTGAATGAAGACGAACGGGCGCTGCTACTGTCGTGGGGAGCAGTATTAGGTAAAAGCGACCGGGACAGTCAGATATTTTCTTGCGACGGAGCTCTGTGCGCGCTGGAAAAATTCAAGAACGACGCGGCGGCGGAGGCGTCAAAACAGGGAAGAATGTGGACGTCGCTGGGAGCGATAGGCGGCGTATTCGCCGTTATAATGCTCGTTTAAGACGTAAAAGAGGGGACAGCAAAATGCAGGTGGACTTCATATTCAGGATAGCGGCGATAGGGATAATAGTGGCGGTGCTGGATCAGGTGTTGTCCCGGGCAGGGCGGGAGGATCAGGCAATGATGACGACGCTTGCCGGCATAGTGGTCGTCCTGGCAATGCTCGTAACTGAAATAGCGGATCTTTTTGACAATATCCGTACTACTTTCGGGCTGTGAATATGGACATTCCCGTTCTTTTATCCTTTGCCGTCACAGGCGCAGTCACCGCGGCAATACTCAAAAAGTACAGGCAGGAATACGCAGTCGCCGCGGGGATTGCGGCAGCCGCCGCAGCGATGGGCGCGGCGGTGGAAGCGTTTATTCCGGCTTTGACGCTTCTGCGCCAGCTCGCTGCGGCGGTACCAAACGGCACGGAATATCTGTCGTGCCTTCTTAAATGTGCCGGGACCGCGCTGCTATCGGAACTTGCTTCCGCCATATGTGCGGACTGCGGTGAAACAGCGCTGGCAAAAACGGCGTTGACGGCGGGGAAGGTTGCGGTATTGATTTTCGCATTGCCTATATTTACCGATCTCGTGAGTACGGCGTTTTCGGTGACCGGACTCTGATTTTATGGGCAGCAAAGCGCACGGGGACAAAAGTTGAAAATACCGGATTTACGCGCGACATTTAATAATGTCGCATGGGAGGGACCTGAATGACGTTGAAAGGCGTTGCGGCGATGCTTGTGTGTGCAGCTGCATTATTGCCCGCCGTGCTCCTTTTGTCGGGCGCGTTTGCAGACACAGGCGAAACGGAGGAGGAAATATATTCTGTTACGGGTGCTGACGAACTGTGGGGCGCTCTCCCGGACGAGGTGCAGGATCTGCTGAGCGAACTTGGGATTGAAACGCTGGAAAGCACGGAAGTGGCGAAATTAGACGTATCGGGATTCATATCAGCGTTGATACCCTCACTTGAAAGCAGCGTGGCCAGGCCGCTGAAATCGGGAGGAATACTTCTCGCAGCCGTGCTGGTGTGCGTCCTTACCGCTTCAATCACAGAGGCTTCGTCTGTAATTTCCAAGGTCGGAGTGGCGGTATGTGCGGTAATCATGCTTTCTCCGCTGGCGGAAACACTTACAAGAATGACCGCGGTTATGGATACGTCAGCGGCGTTCACACAGACCTATGTGCCGGTATGCGCAGGCCTCGCTGCTTCTTCGGGACTCGCCGGTACCGCAGCCGTGTATTCGGGCTTTCAGCTCGGTATATGCGCACTAGCCGAAACACTTTCCGCGAATGTGATAATCCCGGTAACGGGAATGTTGACGGCCCTGTGCACGGTGACCTCGGTAGAGGAGACTCCGGCGTCCGCAGTCACGGAATTCACAATGAAGGCCGTCAAATGGTTTCTGGGCCTTACAGCCGTAGTATCCGGAGGGATGTTTTCACTTCAGACCGGGCTTGCGGCGTCTGCGGACAGCATTTCGCTCCGCAGCGCGAAATTTGCGCTGTCGGGGATGGTGCCGGTGGTAGGGGGCGCGCTGTCGGACGCTCTCGGCACAGTGGTGTCGGCGGCCTCGGTGATACGTTCTGCCGTGGGAATCGTAGGCATTATAGCTGTATCCGCGTTGTTTTTGCCCGTACTCGCCGAGCTCGGGATGTGGTCGCTGATGTGCAAAATGCTCTCGTTTTTCGCCGGCAGCTGCGGCGCGGCTCCGCTTGAAAAGATGTTTTCCCGTATGGGCGGCGTGACGGGGATCCTTATGGGGGTTGCGGCCCTCGCGGGAGCAATGTTGATTTTTTCCACGGCGGTGCTTATGAAGGCAGGGGGAGCGACATGAGTGCTGCGCAGACATTTGCAGTATCCGTATGTGCGGCGGCCATGATTTTTTCGCTGATTATGTTCGTGGTGCCGGAGGGGAGCTGCGGCAAGACGGTCAGAACGGTATCCGCCGCTTTTTTGCTTATAGTCATAATCAGGGCAGCGGTATCCGCCGCGGCGGAAATCGGGGAGATACAGAACGGTACGCAGGGCGGGACGTCGGAGGCTGTAAATGCCGACGAATATATATCCATGCAGGCGTCGCTGGCGCTGAAAACAGTCATCGCGGACAGACTGGCCGCAGCCGGATGCGATACGGAAAGCCTCGAGGTTGAAGTACCTTATTCCAACGACAGCTTCGGGGAAATAAGCGTGAGCATCAGGGTAAACGACTGGGAGGACGCCGAGACGGCACGCAGGGTAGCGGGGGAACTGGGACTTGAATTTAACATTACCGTAGCAGGCGGTAACGCAGTGACGGAGGGATAGCAATGGGCGAAGAAAAAAAGGGCAGGCAGCCGTTTGGGGAAAGACTGAGCGGTTTTCTCAAAACAAAAAAGGGACAGAAGATCCTCGTGGCGCTCCTTGTGGCGGCAGCGGCGTTTGTGATACTGTCGGACTCGTTCGGCGGAGAGACCCGGCAGCCGTCCTCCGAAGACGAGACGATGATGAGCGACGAGGAATATGAGGCCGCTCTGGAAAGCAGGCTCAGGGGGATTCTTGAAAGCATGTCCGGGGTAGGATCCTGCAGCGTTATGGTCACGCTGACCGGAAGCAGCGAGACCGTTTTCGTCACTGAAAACAAATACAGCGAGGACAGCGAAAAAAATGCGGACGGGAGTGAAAAGAACAGTCATCAATCGGAGGAAAACTGCATAATAATTGAAGACGAAAGCGGCGGACAGACCGCCCTGAGCAGCAAGTACATAAGGCCGGAGGTAGCGGGAGTGCTGGTCGTATGTGACGGAGGAACGTCTCCGGCGGTCAGGGAAAAGGTTGTAAACGCCGTGAAAACGGCGCTGAAAATAGGCAGTGACCGTATCTATGTCACTGACAGGGGATAGGAGGAATTATCTTGAAGAAAATAGGTAAGAAGAGCATAATTTTGGCGGCAATGGTACTTCTCCTCGGGGGTGCGGTATACGTGAACTGGCTGATATCCGGAGGCTCGCTGAACCTTACGGACATAGTCAACGGAACGGTGTCCGGCAGACCTCTGGGAGACGCGGAACTCGTAGGAGGCACGCCGGCGGGAGACGAAGATGATACGCAGGTAACGCCGGACTATGTGGATACATTCACGGAACTCAGGCTGTCCCGCAGCCAGTCGAGAGACGAGAGTATTTCCGTGCTTCAGACGGTGACCGAAAACGAGCTTCTCACGGAAGAGGAGAGAAAGACGGCGGTGGATACCCTTTCGCAGCTTGTGAACAACATACAGGCTGAGGCGAACGTGGAAAATCTGGTAAAAGCAAAGGGATTCTTAGACTGTATGACGTACATCGGGTCCGAAAACGTCACGGTGACGGTGGCGGTAGAAGAACCGCTGACGGCGGCGCAGGCGGCGCAGATAAAGGATATAGCGGTATCTGAAACGAATTACGCTGCGGAAAAAATAAAAATAGTTGAAGTCAGCTGATTTTTGTGGTAAAATGATCCGCGGGATCGGCGCGACGCGACGCGATGCAGCGAAGGCGGCGCCGGAAACAGATTGACGCGGGGCGGTTTCAAGGGCCCCGGCAAAGGAGAAGATTGAGCATGGAAGTCAACAAGACCGTTTACTCCGACGAAAGCAATCTCAAAATATCCGAAGACGTGCTTGCCACGATAGCGACGACCACGGCGCGGGACGTGCCGGGTATATATTCAATGGCGCCGACTCCGGCCAAGGACGTGAGGAGGTTTTTCGGAAAAAAGGGAGAGGGCAACGGGATATCCATTTCTTTTGAGAACGGATGTGCTTTGGTTGAACTCAACCTTATAGTGAAGTTCGGGGCCAAGGTCAATGAGGTTGCCGCCACCGTTCAGTCGAGGGTAAAGGAAGCAATTGAAACGATGACGGGGGTCAGCGTTTCAAAGGTAGACGTGATAATAGCGGGAATGAAGATTGAGACGGAGCATAAAGGCAAATCGAAATGATTCATGGCAGCCCTCCGTTCAGAGGTGGGCTGCCTGTTTGCTTTTTTGCAGCGGTTAGGATGTGTTGTGAAAATGACGAGGACAGAGGCTCGTGAGACAGCCTTTTTTATTGTGTTCGAGCATTCTTTTTCCGGGGAATCGGCGGAGGACATAATATCCAAAAGCACCGAGGCCAGAGACCTTAAAGTGCCGGAATTTTCGCGCAGGCTCGCGGAAGGCACGATAAGGGAGAAAGGCGAGATAGACGGACGCATTTCAAAGCTGTCCAAGGGCTGGAACATAAACAGGATATCAAGGGTCAGCCTTGCCATACTGAGAGTGGCCGCATACGAGATGCTTTTTGATTCGGATATCCCCGTATCTGTATCCATAAACGAGGCGGTCAACCTGTGTAAGGTATACGCCGGGGAGGACGACTACATATTCGTAAACGGTATACTCGGTTCACTGGCGCGGGAAATCGAGGAGGAGCGCGCCTCCGGAGCGGGGAGCGCGGACGGCGCTTTAGTTAAGGACGAATGAAGTAAATCCGGGGAAGTGGAAAAGATGACGCTGACAGTGTCGGCGGTCACAAAGTATATAAAAGCCCTTATAGAAGGGGACGCAAACCTGAGCAATGTGATAATCGAGGGGGAGATATCCAACCTGAAGCTTCACAGGGCTTCGGGGCATTTGTATTTTTCCCTGAAGGACGAGGGGGCGGTCATATCGGCCGTGATGTTCCGATCCGCCGCTTCCGGGCTGGGATTCAAGCCTGAAGACGGGATGAAAGTTCTCGCTAAGGGCAGAATATCGCTTTACGAGAAAAGCGGGCAGTATCAGATATACGTGACCGCCATGAAGCCGGCCGGCCTCGGAGATCTGCACGTTGCGTTTGAAAAGATGAAACGCAAGCTCTGGGAGGAGGGGCTGTTTGACCCGGCGGCCAAAAAGCCTCTGCCGGAGTACCCGTCGAGGATAGGCGTCATAACGTCCAGAAGCGGAGCCGCAGTGCGGGATATTCTGAACATAATCGGAAGGCGTTACCCGCTGGCGGAGGTGCTGCTCTACCCTGTGCTTGTTCAGGGAGACGGCGCGGTGGACAGTATGGTAGAGGCGCTGGATTACTTTGACAGGGAGCGCAACGCGGACGTGATAATCATAGGCCGCGGAGGCGGGTCGATAGAAGATTTGTGGGCGTTTAATGAAGAAAAGCTTGCGAGACGGCTGTATGCGCTGACCATACCCGTTATTTCCGCGGTGGGGCATGAGACGGACACCACCATATGCGATTACGTGGCGGACCTGAGGGCGCCCACGCCTTCCGCTGCCGCAGAGCTTGCCGTTCCGGACGCAGGGGAGATAAAGGCGTCGCTGCTGACGTTGGAAGGCAAGCTGTGTTCCGCATTAAGGGCGAAAATCGTGCACCAGCGAAAACGGCTGGATGTGATACTCGGGAGCAGGGCGTTTCGCCGTCCCGAGGACTTTTTTGACAGGCGGCGGCTGATGCTGGACAGGGTGATATCCGGAATATCCGGGGCAGGCCAGAAAAGGATAAGCAGGGAGAAACTCAGACTGGCAGTGCTTGCCGAGAGGATTGACGGAAGAAGCCCGATAAAGATAATGTCGGCGGGCTACGGACTTATCAGGAACGAGTCCGGAGAAAGGATCAGGAGCGTGTGCGAGATGCGCGAGGACCTGAAAATAAGTGTGCTTATGGCGGACGGGGAGGCGTCCTGCACCGTAGACGGGATTACCCAACACGTCCGGGACGGGAACGAATAACGTACAGCGCGAAAATCAGAATTCAGCGGCGGTAAAGGCGGGGATAAGGTCATGAAAACGGAGATGTCATTTGAAAAGGGCATGTCGAGGCTCGAGGAAATAATGAAAAAGGTGGAGGACCCGGATACGTCGGTTGAGGAATCGGTCTCGCTGTACAGAGAAGCGGTGTCGCTCATAAAATACTGCACCAAGACTATAGACGAGGCGGAGCTTCAGGTAAAAACGATAATAAACGGAGTACCTGAGGACGCCGGTATGCCGGGAGAAGAATGATGGAAAACAATGCGGCTGCCGCGGCGGAAATGATTGAGAAGGTTTTAAGCTCGTACGTGCCTGAGGATGGGGAACCGTTGCTCACCGAGGCGATGAGATATTCACTGTTAAACGGCGGCAAACGGTTTCGCGCAGGTCTGGTTCTGAAGTTCGCCGAGCTTTTCGGCGGTGACATGGCATCCGCGCTTCCCCTGGCCTGTGCGATTGAAATGGTGCACGCCCACTCGCTCATACACGACGATCTTCCGTGCATGGACGACGACGATATAAGACGCGGGAAGCCGTCCTGCCACATAGCGTACGGGGAAGCCACGGCGCTTTTAGCCGGAGATGCGCTGCTTGCGCTGGCTTTTGAGACGGTATCCGAGGCGAAAACGCTGGGAGATTCCCAGAAAGTCCGCGCGACTGCGCTGCTTTCCTCTTCCGCGGGGGCGTCAGGCATGCTCGGAGGGCAGCGGTTGGACAAGAAGTATGAGAAAATCGCCGCAGATGAAGAAGCGCTCGACATGATACAGAGCAAAAAAACGGGCGCGCTCATAGCCGCTGCTTGCCTTTTGGGGTGCACAGCTGCGGACGTGCAGGACGGTGAAAGGCTTTCTGCCGCACGCAGGTACGGCGAAGCTGTGGGGCGCGCGTTTCAGATAACCGACGACATACTTGACCTGACGTCGTCGACGCAGGTGCTCGGTAAACCTGTGGGCAGCGACAAAATCATGAATAAAAGCACATATGTGACGGTCATAGGGCTTGAAGCGGCGAGAAAAAAAGCTAAAGAGCTGACGGAAGCTGCCGTAAAATCCGTAGAGCCGTTCGGAAGGGCGGCTGATGAACTGATACGCACAGCGAGAAGCATAACTGAAAGGGAGTTCTGATTTGATGCGGATATTTTCGATGATCTTATCAAATCACATATTGAACCTGTGCGTGCTGGCATGGCTCTGCGCGCAGTGCTGCAAATTTCTGCTCACGTTTCTTGTGAAGGGCAGAGTGGCTCCGGAACGCCTTTACGGTTCGGGAGGAATGCCCAGCGCACATACCGCCCTTGTGTGTTCCCTCATGATGGGCACCGTGAGACAGTGCGGATATTCGTCCGCCGAATTTGCCGTAACGGCGGTGCTGGCGTCCATAGTGATATACGACGCTCTCGGGGTCAGACGCGCGTCCGGCCGCCACGCGAGGGTCATCAATAAGCTTCTGGAGATAGGACCGATTGCCGACGCGATCTATGAAGACGACGACACGGTCACCGACGAGGACGGAGACGGGCACAAGGATCCCAAAAAGCTCAATGAGCTTATAGGCCATACGCCCATGGAGGTGCTCGGCGGGGCTTTGATGGGCATAATTGTCTCAATGATATATAACTACTTTGTTTACATGAACCGATAATAACCCCGAGGATGTGTGGAAAAACGATGTCCCGTTTGACGAACCTTACGCCTGCAAAGATAAAAAAAATGAATATGAAGCAGCTGGAAAAGCTCGCGGGCGAGATGAGGGAGCTGATAATACAGACTGTTTCGGAAAACGGCGGTCACCTTGCCTCAAATCTGGGCGTCGTAGAGCTGGCGATAGCGCTCCACAGAGCTTTTGATTCCCCGCGCGACAAAATACTTTGGGACGTAGGCCACCAGTGTTACGCCCATAAGATCATCACGGGCCGGGGCGGCGACTTTGCGAGCCTCAGGAAAAAGGACGGCCTTTCAGGCTTCCCGAAGCCGGAGGAAAGCGAGCACGACGCGTTCACGGCCGGCCACAGCAGCTCGTCTATTTCGATAGCACACGGAATTGCCACCGCGCAGAGGCTTTCTGGAAGCGAAAACTGTACGGTGTGCGTGGTGGGCGACGGGGCAATAGCCGGGGGGATGGCGTTTGAAGCGATAAACGACTGCGCCAGGTGCGACGAACGCCTGATCATTGTCCTTAACGACAATGAAATGTCCATAGACAGGAGCGTCGGCGCGCTGTCGAGATATCTCACCGGGATACGCAACGGCACGGCGTACTTCAAGTTTAAGGACGCAGTGGCGCGGACCATGGAAAGGATCCCCGTTGTGGGCGGGGAAATAAAAAAGGTTTCGTCGGACGTCAAAGACAGGCTGAGAGACATGTTGCTCAGTGATAATTTCTTTCAGAAGATGGGGCTTGTCTATTTAGGCCCGGCGGACGGACACAACATCGGCCGTATGACGGAGCTGTTTCTGAGAGCGAAGCAACTCAACAGGCCGGTACTTATACACGTTAACACAGTTAAAGGGAAGGGGTACAGCTTTGCCGAAAACAGCCCTGATACATTTCACGGACTCGGCCAGTTCAATATAGCCACGGGCACATGCGAGCGCAATTCGCAGGACAGCTATTCGGTTCTCATGGGGACGGAGCTGGCAAGCATCGCCAAAAAAGATAAGACCGTCTGCGCGGTATCCGCAGCGATGGTTGCGGCCACCGGACTGGCAAACATGCCCAAAGAAAGGCTGTTTGACGTGGGGATAGCCGAGGAACACGCGGTGTCGTTTTCCGCGGGGCTTGCCGCTGCCGGCATGAAGCCGGTTTGCGCGCTGTACTCTACGTTTTTACAGCGCGCCTATGACCAGATTAACCAGGACGTATGCCTTGCCGGGGAGCACGTGGTTTTGTGTATTGACCGGGCGGGTATCGTGGGAGAAGACGGAGAGACCCATCAGGGCCTTTTCGACGTGGGAATACTCACACCGCTGCCGAACATGGTGATATATTCCCCTTTCGACGGTGAAGAGCTTAAGGACTGCCTCAGAAAGGCTGTTTACAGCCACAGCGGTCCCGTCGCAGTGAGATACCCGAGAGGCGCCGCGGTGCGCAGGGAAGAAGACAGGCGGAGCGCCGGGGACGGATACGCTTTTTACCGGCGGGGAGGAAGCGGGAAGCGTCTCATGGTTACATACGGCAGGGAAACGGGCAGATGCCTGAAGGCGGCGGAAATCCTCACAGGCCGCGGTTCGGGCGCCGACGTGCTTAGCATTATCAGAATTAAGCCCATACCGGAGGAAACCGCCGATATTGCGGCAAGGTACGGAGAAGTGCTGTTTGCCGAGGAAGGAATGGAACGCGGCGGGATATGTGAGGAATTTCTCGCCATGCTTGTAAAACGAGGTTTTAAGGGGAACTATATGGTGGCAGCAGTGGGAGACCGGTTCGTAAAGCAGGCTACGATGTGTGAGACGCTGGAACAGCTCGGCCTGGATGAAATGAGCCTTGCCGGCAAATTTTCGGAGAAAACAAATGAGACTTGACGTTTTCCTTGTATCCTCCGGATTGTGCAGGAGCCGTGCAACGGCCGCGGAAGCGGTGAGATCGTCGAACGTGACGGTAAACGGAGCAGTCGTGCAAAAGCCGTCATACGAGGTTCTGGGCGACGAGGACATCCGCGTAGCTGAGACAATGGAAAAATACGTTTCCAGGGGCGGTTACAAGCTTGAGGCGGCGCTGAACGCTTTCTGCACGGACGTTACCGGGCTCGCATGCGCGGACATAGGCGCGTCCACGGGAGGATTTACCGACTGCCTTCTGAAAAGAGGCGCGGCGTCGGTTTTGGCAATAGATTCCGGGCGTGACCAGCTGAGCGGAGAGCTTAGGGCGGACCACAGGGTGACCTCCCTTGAGGAGACGAATATCAGAGAGTTTTTCCCGGAAGAGGGCAGAAAATTTGGTTTTGTGTGCGTGGATGTGTCCTTCATATCCCTCAAATACGTGTTTCCCGCTATCGCCCGTATGCTTGAAGACAACGGCGCAGCCGTGTGCCTGATAAAGCCGCAGTTCGAGGCGGGCAGAGAGAACATAGGCAAAAACGGGATAGTGCGGGACAGGAAGGTACACCGGAGAGTGCTGAGAGAAGTGACGGAGGCAGCCGAAGGGCATGGCCTCGGGGCAACCGGACTTATCCCGTCCCCGATAAAGGGCGGCGACGGAAATGCGGAATATCTGTGCCGGTTCTGCCGCGGGAGAGGTACGGTAACAGAAAAGGACATATTCGAAGCCGTGGCGGCGGCGCTGCCCGCGGCCGGCGGAAAGACGGCCGGCTGACAGGAGACAATACGCGTCTTACGGAGGTAATGCTTATGAAGGCGGCCATATTGCCCAATCCCGCGAAAGACGTGGGACTGGAAGTGACAGGAGCGGCGGCAAAGTGCGCGAAAGAGTCCGGAGCAACAGTCATGCTGCCGGATACGTTTAAGCGGAGCGGTATCGACGCGGTATACGAAAACACGGATCGTATGTTTTCGGAAGCAGACGTTCTCATAACCGTGGGCGGTGACGGAACCATCATACATGCGGCCGCAAAGGCGAGCCTCCATGGCCTCCCGCTTCTCGGCATAAATTGCGGTAAGATGGGATTTATTGCCGAGCTTGAGAGGGACGAGGTATCCGGGATTGACGCTGTTTTCAGAGGAGAGTATACTCTCGAGGAAAGGCTTATGCTGAACGTCAAAGCGGACGGAAAGGAGCTGTGCTGCTTTAACGACGCGGTCATAACGCATGGAAATAAAGCCAACATAACAGAACTTACGCTTATGAGCGGCGGGAGGGAAGTAGAGACCTACCGCGCAGACGGAATAGTGGTCTCTACGCCCACGGGTTCGACGGCGTACAGCCTGTCCGCCGGAGGCCCCATAGTCGAGCCGACCCTGCCATGTATAGTGGTTACCCCGATCTGTCCCCATTCGCTGGCGGCCCGTTCAATGGTTTTTTCGCCGGAAAGCGTGCTGCAGGTGGTGTGCGGCAGCGACGGGGCGTATCTGACCGCGGACGGGGAAGCAAGTTTGCCTGTGAACAGGGGCAGCAGCGTCAGTTTTGCCGTCAGCGACAGAAAAGTAAAGCTTATACGGCTCAAAGACAGGAGATTTTTTGAAGTCCTCAACAAAAAGCTCAGCGGCAAGCGCTGAGAATGCTTATTATTGCAGGCGGAGGAGGCAGGGCCATGAAAACAAAGCGCCAAAGCAAGATTCTGGAAATCATATCCGGGCAGAACGTGGAGACGCAGGAGGAGCTGTCGGAGCTTCTGCGTTCCGCGGGCTTTTCGGTTACCCAGGCCACGGTATCAAGGGACATAAACGAGCTGAAGCTCATAAAAGTTCCGACCGGGAACGGGTCGGCGAAGTATGTAAGAGCCGCCGGAGGGCACGGAGGGACGTCCAGACTCAGGGAATTCATGAACGAGGCCGGGGCGGTTTTTGACTTTGCGGGCAACACCGTGGTGATAAAATGCGGGGCCGGTACAGCTCAGACACTTTGCATGATGCTTGACAGGGAACCGGCGGACGACGATATCGTCGGGACCATAGCAGGAGAAGATACTATTTTCGTTCTCATGCGGTCAGAGAAAGCGGCAGCGGCATTCTGTGCCGAATTCGGGTGAACCTGTTTATTCACACTTTGCTTCTGAGGTGCCACACATCATCGTGGAAAGGCGGTGACGGAGAATGATCGAAAAGCTTATAATTGACAACGTGGCGGTTATAGAACACGCCGAGGTGGATTTTTCCCGCGGACTTAACGTTCTCACAGGCGAGACGGGCGCAGGAAAATCCATAGTTGTCGATTCCATAAATCTTGTGCTGGGCAGAAGATCAAGCAGGGAGATCATCCGCACCGGGGCGCCGCAAGCGTCCGTAACGGCAGTCTTTTCAGGGCTGCCGCATTGTTCGGAATTGACGGATGACGACGGGAAGCTCATACTTGAGAGAACGGTATCAGCCGACGGGCGCGGAAGCGCAAAAGTCAACGGAAAGACGGTGTCGGTGACCCAGCTCAGGGAGATCGGGGAAAAACTTGCGGCGATACACGGTCAGCACGACAATGACGCGCTTCTCGACCCGGCGAGGCATACGGCGTTTCTGGACGCTTATGCAGATGACGGCGTGTTGCTGTCTGCGTACAGAGAGGATTACGGACGTCTTAAAGAACTGGCGGAGCGGATACGTTCTCTTAAAACCGAGAACCGGGACAGAGGGAAGCGGCTGGAGCTTCTGAAGTATCAGGTGGCGGAAATAGACGACGCCGCGGTGAAGGAGGGCGAGGAGGAGCGCCTGGCAAAACTGCGCAGTCAGATAAGGAGCAGAGAAAAGATAAACGAGGCCCTGTCCGCCGCGGCCGCAGCCCTTACAGACGAGGAAAACGGGGCCGAGGTGACGCTCAAAACCGCGGCGGACTCGCTGGCACAGGCGGAATCCGCACACGACGGCATAAGGGCCGTAAGAGAGCGCATATTGGGGGCAGCGTACGAGATATCGGACTGCGCTGCCGAAATGAACAGAATTCTGGACGAAAACGCAATGACGGATACCGATCCCGCCGCGGTGGAAGCAAGGATGGATCTTATATACCGCATAAAGAGCAAGTACGGCGGGACGTACGAAGAGATCATGAGATACAGAGACCGAGCGGCCGCCGAGATAGACGAATATGAGGATCTGGACGGCCTTATACGCAGGCTGACCGATGAATATACATCGCTGAGCGGGGAGACCGCTGCTTACGCGGACAAGCTCACTACGGCCCGCAGGAAGGCTGCGGAGGCGCTGTGCCGCCGGGTGAGGGAGGAGCTTGAGTTCCTCAACATGAAAGGAGCGGTGTTTTACGCCGACGTAAAAAGCCCCGGGATGCTGATGCCGGACGGAGGCGACACGGTGGAATTCATGCTTTCGGCCAACGCCGGAGAAGAGCCCGGTCCGCTTGCCCGCATAGCGTCGGGGGGAGAGCTGTCAAGGATCATGCTGGCTATCAGAAACGCCCTTTCGGAAAGGGAAGGAGCGCCTACGCAGATATTTGACGAAATAGACACCGGGGTAAGCGGCAAAGCCGCGGGAAAGATAGGAATAAAGCTGAAAGAGATATCGGCAGGCAGGCAGGTCCTGTGCGTCACACATTTGGCGCAGATAGCCGCGTATGCGGACACGCACCTGCTCATAGAAAAAACCACGGAGCACGGCAGGACATTTACCGAAATAACGCCGGTAGACGGCGAAAGGCAGATAGACGAGCTTGCCAGGATAATGAGCGGCGACGCAGCCGGGGACGCGGCGCGGACGGGAGCACGGGAGCTTCTCAGGTACGCCCGCGAAAACTCTCCCGGCGGGGCAGCCCGCGAAGAAACGTAGGATCATGCTGAATAAAAGGAGAACGGGAAAATGACGGTTTACGAAGAACTTGTTGCGCGCGGGCTCATAGCCCAGGTCACCGACGAAGAGGAAATTAAAAAGCTTATAAACGGCGGGGAGGCTGTGTTTTACATAGGCTTTGATCCCACTGCAGACAGCCTGCACGTGGGGCATTTTATGGCGCTTTGCCTTATGAAGAGGCTCCAAATGGCGGGCAATAAACCCATTGCTCTTATAGGCGGCGGGACTGCCATGATAGGCGACCCGTCGGGACGCACGGATATGCGGCAGATGATGACCGCGGAGACTATAGCGCATAACTGCGAATGCTTCAAAAAGCAGATGAGCAGGTTCATAGACTTCGGCGAGGGAAAGGCCGAAATGGTCAACAACGCCGATTGGCTTCTGGGGCTCAATTACATAGACGTGCTCAGGGACGTGGGGAGCTGTTTTTCGGTAAACAATATGCTGCGCGCCGAATGCTACAGGCAGCGCATGGAAAAAGGACTGTCCTTTCTGGAGTTTAACTACATGATAATGCAGTCCTACGACTTTTACCACCTTTTTAAAACAAAGGGCTGCAACCTGCAGTTCGGAGGCGACGACCAGTGGTCGAATATGCTGGGCGGCACGGAGCTGATACGCCGTAAACTCGGCAAGGACGCATACGCCATGACGATAACCCTTCTCCTAAACTCAGAGGGCAAGAAAATGGGGAAAACCCAGAAGGGCGCCGTATGGCTCGACCCCGAGAAAACGAGCCCGTACGAATTTTTCCAGTATTGGAGAAACGTGGACGATGCGGATGTGATAAAATGCCTCAAAATGCTCACCTTCCTCCCTCTTGACGACATAAAGACCATGGAGAGTTGGCGGGGGAGTGAGCTAAATAGGGCGAAAGAGATACTTGCCTATGAGCTTACCAAACTCGTACACGGAGAGGACGAAGCGTCAAAGGCGCTGGATGCGGCCAGAGCCGTGTTTTCTGCCGGAACGGTCAGCGCGGATATGCCTACCACAAAGCTGACGGCAGAAGACGTCCCGGACGGCGCTCTGGGGAT
Source organism: uncultured Eubacteriales bacterium (assembly GCA_949284545.1). Taxonomy (GTDB): domain Bacteria; phylum Bacillota; class Clostridia; order Oscillospirales; family CAJFTT01; genus CASDVX01. Next base: position 1,037 of record CASDVX010000025.1, on the reverse strand, counting down.
AATAGACATACTCGTTATCTCAAAGCTGGCGCCCAGCAAGGGCGAAGCAAGAAGACTGCTCACTCAGGGCGGTATAACCGTAAACGGAGAGAAGATAGGGGACATTTCCGTGTCATTCACTGCTGAGCAGCTCAGAGAAGGGCTCACCGTGAAGAAAGGCAAGAAATCTTTCCACCGGGTAACAATGGAATAAAAGCACCGCTGCCCGGAGAAGCGGATGACAGCGATACTGTAAGCAGTATTGTTTTGCTGAGGTAAGCAGTCGCTCCGGCAAAATAATTGCCGGAGCGACTGCTCTTTGATACTGTTTTGAGTAAGCCCTCACTCGGCATGAGCGAACTGACCGTTATCGATAAGTACCTCCGGGCTGCCGGCCGATTTGCGGACGGGCGGTGAGGCTGTTTTATAATATGGAGCTTCAGAGGTGATTCGTGCGCTCGGCCTTTCACGCGTTTTTGCTATTCCCGTCGATTGCCTCAGCGGCCGCCTTGAACAATACTTGCATTGCCGGCCGTTTTGCATTACCTGCGTGCGTGTCCCGGGCGGTTACCGCAACAACTGAAACATTTGTTCCAATATATTGTGCAAATAGTACAAACTTTTTTTCACTTAAAACGCAAACAAGCCTTTTGACTGCATTTTGAGGCGTTTTTCATGGGTGTTCACGGCAAATCCCACATTTTAACGACTCAGAACATTGACAAAACGGACACCGTATTGTAAAATAGGTCAGCGGGTTTGCGCCCGTGTCGTTTGTGTTGTTTAAATTGCACATAAGCTACATGTGGTTATTGTGCAAAAGAACGGCGTTTGGAACGCATGCGGCGATGTATTCGGTTATGACAAATCACATCAGCAATTTTCTTAGGAGGTAGCAATATGGCAGGTGCGAAATGGGGCAGTAGGATGCTTGCGGGTGTTCTTGCCGCACTCATGTTGGCGATGTCGTGCCCGATCGTGTTTGCGGAAATAGCCGCTGACATATCGGGGTCTTCGTCTTCGGATGCGGATGACGGCACAGAGTCCGGTGAGGAAGC
>CASDVX010000024.1 GCA_949284545.1 uncultured Eubacteriales bacterium | reverse complement strand
CGGGTACAAGGGAGCGCGTGGGCGGCGGGGGACAGGGAAAAAAGTCAGGGCAGCCTCTTCGTCCCAGCCGGGCGGAACAGTCGCACAGAAACGGCACCGCGTCCCTCTGCCCGTTCCTGCGGGCCGCAAAGCCACGCTCTGCCCTTACTCTTCGCTATTGTGCCGGGGCCCGGCAACCCCATCCTTAATCATCCTCATGCCGGATTTCAAGCTCAAGCGTGCCCGCCGCGCCGATTGCTCTCCATGCGCACTGTACGTTTGTCTTTCCCGGTCCGCTTATACGGAATCGTCATACCAGTCGTCATTGATCCCCATCCGTATCAAACGGACCGTCCAGTGGTCAAGTCTGTACCGGCACAGACGGCAGAACCAGTGAACCCGACCGAACCATTGCAACAACACAGGGCTCAGCGCATAATACAAACGGATAAAAATTCTCCCGTACCACGTAACGGCGAGCACACAATCCCGGTAACGACGCAGCACCCGCACCTGCGGACATGTATAGCCGCCGTACACCGCCGTGGCGATATAACATCCTTGATTTCCGTCATAATACTTTGTTTTGCAACCAGAGCACAGCGTTTTATTTTGAATTGCGGAGTGGCAGTAGACGCATTTTCCTCCGGCATACTGTCTCTGCAGGGCATAGAAAAAGGGCGTTGCCTGAAAAATGTCAAAAAAGGTCGGTCGCGTGTCCCCTTCCTTCCTGACCTCGTTGGACGGCCGGAACGACGGAGCAAATAACCATAAATCTCCATTTACCTCTGTCAATGCAGAACACAGCTTGAAGGTCTTCTTCATTTTACCCGGCAGTCTCGGCGGCAAAGTCACTGCGCGCAGATTGCGACATTCCATAAACGCCTCGTCGCCGATGTACTCAATCTCATCGCCAAACTGTATTTTCTCGATCCCACTTCCCTTAAACGCCCGGTTTCCAATTCTTCGGATTTTGGCCGGAAGCCGGATGCTGCGAAGCGAGCGGCAGCCTGAAAAAGCATCGTCCCCAATGCTTATGACCGTTTCGGGAATGGTCACGCTCTCCAGCAGTTCCAATCCGGAAAAGACCGCATCGCCAATCGCAAAAACCGTGTCCGGAAGCGTGACTTCTCTCTCGGCACCGCTGTACGACTCCAGCACACCAGCAACAACGACAATTCTGTCCGCTGCGCTTTTACTGCCCGGAACTCCCTCAGGGTAATATTCTGTCCCGCAATATTCACAAACCGCTTTCGCTGCTTCTGAAGGCATCGTGATTCGGGCGCCGCATCTTTTACACGTAAGGGCAACAAATTCGCGCATGGCCTATACATCCTTTCTCAGAAAATAATATGCTCTATCTTATATAGCGTATTTCCAAGACCGACTGTTAAAATCGCCACTTTACCGTCGTTGAGCTCAACCCGGTATTTTGTGCCGTACACCAGCGTAGTGTTGTTTCCGTTTTTCTCAATTTCAATTACGCCCATTGCCAGCACGGAAGCGCTTTTTACCTTTTCATGGGTAACGACATATTCCTCCTTGTTGGGATACGTGAACAGCATTGCGCTGTCTCCGTCCGCAGAGGAAAAATTGATAATCGTGCCCAGCGGGAAATCCGCGCCGGACACCGTTCCTATTTTTGTCATCTGTTTCATGACGCCTTTTGCGAAATCTCCAAATCCCATCCTAATACCCCTTTCCAGATCTGCGCTCATTTGTCACCCTTACATGGAAAAGATTCCCTGTTCGCTCATTATAAACCAATTTGGTTTGCATGTCAATATTCCATTTTGGCTTAGACTATACTGCATCTTGCTTTACTCAAACAAAGGAGGCTTTGCATGTATAGCCATATCCGAGCGCTTCGAGAGGACAGGGATTTACTGCAAAAGGACATTGCCGAATACCTGCACTGTACGCAAGTGGCCTATTCCCGTTATGAGCTGGGGCTCCGCGATGTCCCAACCGAAATACTCATTGCTCTGGCAAAATTTCATAATACCAGCACTGATTATCTGCTTGGTCTAACGGACGTCAAACAACCATATCCGCGAAAAAAATAGGCCGGGCGCAAAAAAGCCGGGGACACACAGTCCCCGGCTTATAACTTGCGGGAACGTATCCCGGCTTTTTCCCGGCGGCGAAAACGGGGAACGGCAGGGGCGGCGTATGCTTTGAAGCCGGTTTTCCGCGCCCGGTGGCGTACGCCGCGCGAAGGCCGCTCAACCCTTTTTCAAAAGTTTTTGGGGGTTTTCAGGGGACTTTTTTTAAAAAGTTCCCTGAACGGGGTTTGGGGCGGCGCCCCGACCTTCCGCGGCTGGGCACAGAGAAAAAAGCGCAAGGCCGTTCCCCTCCCCACGGCGGCGGCGGGTACAAGGGAGCGCAAAATCGCGGCAGACATATGCCTGCCGCAATTTTCACCTCGGCGCGTTCCTCTGACGGGATAATTCCTCCCCGCTTCCCGGGGATTTTCTTTTCCCCTTTCAGCTCTGCAGCTTCTTCAGCTTGTAAAACTCGCCTTTCTTGGCCATCAGTTCCTCGTAGGTGCCTTCCTCCACGCACTTGCCGCCGTTGACCACGGCTATCCTGTCCGCGTCCCGTATGGTGGAAAGCCTGTGGGCCAC
>CASDVX010000023.1 GCA_949284545.1 uncultured Eubacteriales bacterium | reverse complement strand
GCCGCAAAGTCGTCGGTGCTGTTGTCGGACACTTTTACGGTGAGATCGGAAAACGCCTCCGGGAGAACGCGCTGCTTGATGACGGAGTGTATGGGACCGGAAAGCACGCCGCCGAACCTTGTGAGCTCCCCGGTCACGAATATACTGGACGGGTTAAGGGTCCAAATCATATTTACCAGACCGATAGCAAGATTGCCGGCCAAATTATCAACGCATTTTACAGTAGCAGGATCCCCGGATTTATAAAGCTCCACGGTTTCATCAAAGGTCCTCAGGTTCACGCCGAAAAGCGTGTTTGTGTGAAGACTGTCTGCAAGAAGGGAAGTGGACGCGTACTGCTCCAGACATCCGCGGTTGCCGCAGTAGCAGCGCTCGTCGCGGAAATTGATGCTGGTATGTCCTATAAGGCCGGAAAGGCCGCGGGAACTGAGACACACTCCGTCAACGAAGAAAGAAGCCGTCACAGTATCTCCGGCGCAAACGCAGCAGGTGACGCCCCGGCAGGCGTTTCCGTCAACGGACAGGAAGTACTCCCCGGCACATTCGCTGTCAAATGCGCAGCACACGGGGAGCTCAAACGCCTCGCGAAGCTCGTCTGCAAACAGACTTATATTTATTCCGCCGACGGACACGACCCGCCTGAGAAGCCCGTCCTGCAGGCGTATGGGACCGGGGCACGAGATGCCGATAGAGCATACCCGGTATCCATCGGAGGATATAATTTTTTCGACACAGTCCGTAAGCTCGTTTACATTTGACGATTCCGAATAATCAACGTCACGCTCAAAACGCTTAGTTTTCTCTACCGTGCCGTCGGGAGAGACCAGTGACATGACCACGAAATCCGGAAGTATGTGGATGCCAAGACAGCGCAGGCTGGGTGCGACAGGGGAAAAACGGACCTGTTTACGGCCGTTCTTTGCCTCTGAAACAGATTCCTCCGCCAGCCCGAGCCGGCATAGCCGCCGGGCCGTGCTGAGGCACGAACCGGACGAAACGCCGCAGAGAGTGGATATTGCGGCCGCCGTGAGCGGCCCGTTCAAATACAGGGTTCTCAGGACCCGTTGTTTCATGCTCGCGTGTTCCAAAATAAGCATATCCTTTCTGAAAATGAATTATGCGCGTCAGCTTGTCTTGCGTATAGCGGATATCACATGCAGAATATGACCGGACACCTTAAAACCAACGTCAAATCCGGCAAAATTCATTTTATATACCCTGTCCGGATCGCAGTGATAGGCGGGCCTGGGATCTTCGCAGAGAACATCCGCAAGAGCGTCCAAAGTTTCGCCGGGCAGCGCCGAAGCAGCCTCACGGGAGAATGTCACCTCAAGCGACGGCACCGGAGGTTCCTGGGCAAAACCGCAGGAGGCGTCGGGCCGGCTGTCGGTGAACGGAAGATACGGCTTTATGTCGAGGATAGGCGTCCCGTCCATGAGATCAGCGCCGGACACGGTCAGGACGGGCCGGTTTGGCACGGAAGTGTCTACACGATCCAATCTGACACATGAAAGGCCTATAGGATTGGGGCGAAACGGCGAGCGGGTGGCGAAAACGCCCATACGCGCATTTCCGCCTAGCCGCGGCGGACGTACCGTAGGAGACCATTTTGCGCCGGCATTTTCGGAAAAATACCAAAGCAGCCATATGTGGGAAAACCCGTCAAGACCGCGAAGAGCGTTGCAGCTTCCGAACTCCGGCTCAAAAACTACTTCTGAAGTGAGACGCGGGACCATGCCGCTCTGACGGGGTATGCCGAATTTTTCGCCGAAATCGCTGCGTATTCTTGCAATGATCCTGAATCCGGGTAAATCGCACATGAAAACCTCCCGCCGCCGTGAACCGTATACCCGCAGACATATGAATACGTCACGCGCGGCAATTGTTGCAGGTGTGTTTTGTTAAAGTCAAATATGAAGCAATGCCGGCTGCCAGCCTTGATTTCCGGCGCCGGGTGTAATATAATCAGTGCATAAAATACTTTCGGAGGAGAAAACAGTGACTGATGAACAAAGGACGGCTGTCCGAAAAAAGATTGAAAACATATGGTATTATTATAAATGGTATATAATTATCGGCACTATTATGGCAGCTTTCACGGTGTACGCCTGTGTGCAGTGCGCGCAGCGAAAGGAGAATGACCTGAACATCATCTTTGTTACCGGATCGGACAATACCGCCTTTACAGACGGCACGTGCGACGAAATAAGATATTTTATACGCAGAGAGTATGCGTCCGACGTCAATAATGACGGGGAAGTAAATGTGAGCTACGTCAGCTACAGGGTGGGGACAGAAGCACAGAAAACAGATCCGACGGTGCAGCAAGCGCTCACCACGTCACTGATTGACGGGGAAAGATTTCTTATAATATGCGACGAGACGGGGTATAAGCACCTCAAAGCCATAGGCGGTGACACGGAACTCAATCTTCTCGAACCGCTCACAGGGACGATCCCAGACGAATACGTGTCAGACGCGTACTGCGTCAGTCTGAGCGGCACGAAGCTGGGAGAGCTCGAGACCATAAACGAGATCGGTGATGAGAAGGAGCTTTTCGCCTGTCTGAGAGTTTTCACAGGGTCAAGCGCCGAAAAGGACAAAAAAGCCGAAGCGAGATTTGATTGCGCAAAAAACGTACTAAACGCGATACTTGAGGACAGGAAAGATAAAACAGACGAAACCGAAGACGTTTCGTCTGCTGACGGCGACACAGCGGATTCGGAATCTGCCGGCTGACAGGAAAGAGAGTCTCACGCGTCACTCATCCGAACTCGGAACGACGTACCCGTCTTCGGTTATTTCAACTCCGACGGATATGTCCTCAAGGTGTTTTAGAATATCTGCGCCTTCCTCGGTGCCGTCGAGTATGGTCGTCATCCCGTTTTTCTGAACCGCCGGCACCAGATGAACGGCGACGTCGGTCCCCGTGAACTCAAGCTCCAAAAGGACCGTATCGATGTCCTCCATGTTGAACCAGAAATTGCCAAGATTGTATATAATGGGGACACCGTTATAAAACTCCATACCCTGAAGGATATGGGCGTGAGCTCCAATCACCACGTCTGCGCCGGCGTCGACGTACTCTCTGGCCATTTCTTTCTGTACGTCCTGAAGCTTCTCGGAATATTCAGTTCCCCAGTGAACGTAAACAATGACCACATCCGCATTGCGGTCGGCTTCCTCAATTTCCCGGAGGAACCGCTGCGAATCATACGTGCCGGCGATGCCGGGATAGTCACCGTCGGTGACAGGCGTCATATAGTATTTTTCCGCGCGGGAGGCCGCCACGAAAGCGAGCTTTACCCCGTTTATCTCGGTGTAATACGGCTCATAGGCCTCGTCCTCGTTCCTGCCGGCTCCAACGTACGGGATTCCGTTGTTGTCAAGAGTATCGAGAGTATCGAGAAACGCGTCCTCTCCGTAATCATATACGTGATTGTTAGCGAGACCGGCAAGGTCCGCGCCCAGCTCCTTAAGAAACCTTACATTGGACGGATTGGCGCGGAAGGTATACGCTTTCCCCGAAAGAGGCTTTCCTCTGTACGAGTAGCAGAACTCGTTATTGACAAGCAGAAAATCCGCATTACGCATCCTCTCCACAAGATCCGGGGATATGCAGTCTATCGGGCTGAGACCGCGGGCGGCGGCATTTTCCATAACGGTCCAGTTATCTGCGAAGCATATGTCGCCGGTCACCGCCACCGTGAAGGAGTTGGGGCTCCCATGGCTGCCTGCGGACGAGGAAACGTCCTGATCGGAGCTTGCGGAACTCACGCCGCCGGGACGCACACCGGAGACATCCGCATCCGCCGGCAACGAATCTGTGCAGGAAGAGCAGAGAACGGTCAGAAACAAAGAGACGCAGAACAAAAGCACATTTACGAGAGAACCTGTTTTTTTCATGATCGCGGCAGCACCCCTTCGGCCGCGCACGCGGGGCGCGGAACCGTAAAATATCTTTGTAAACATGTACACTAAAATCCACCGGAAGACACTGCACGACCGCAATACCGGGGCGGATTATTTATATACCCACCGTTTGTAGATGAAATAATTCCACACGCCGATGGCGCAGGACATGGTGTATTTAACGATATCCGGAAGAAAATATATGTGCGTAAGGCCCGCAAGGTTGACCGCCACGGCGGTGACGAGAGTGTTGAATGCCAGGAGAACGATACACCGGAACAGCTGCCACCTCATTTTACTGTTTGAATGAAAGGTCCATTTCCGGTTTGTAAGGAAGCTGAAAACAAAGCCGGACACCATCCCGATCACCGTGAAAAGCGTGAGCGTAGAGAAACTCAAAGGCGGGACGGAGATCCGCTTGTTGCCGAAGATCCATTTTAAAATGGAGAAAAGGCCGTTGTCTATCAACCACGCGGTCACTCCGGTGATGGTATACCGGCTTGCAGACGCGCCCAAAAGACGACGGAAAAACGCCGCTGTAG
>CASDVX010000022.1 GCA_949284545.1 uncultured Eubacteriales bacterium | reverse complement strand
ACGGAAAGGGAGACCCGGTCGAAGCTCTCAAGGATGCGTTGCCGCTCCCCCTCCACGAGTTCCTTCCCCGATTCGGTCATTTCCACAACCACGGACCTCCGGTCCGTCCCGGCGCGCTTGTTCACAAGACCGCGGGCGCAGAGCCTGTCAACGGCCTGAGTGACCGCGGGACGGGATATTGCGCGAATATCGGCGAGATTTCCCATGGTGACGCCGGGTTCACCCGTTTCCGATTCCGCCCGCTCCAGAGCCGCGAGAAAAAGCATGTCTCCCGCATTAAGGTTCCCCGGGCGGATTATCCGCCGCTGTCCGCAAACAAGACGTATGAACAACTCGAAAAGCTCTTCGGAAAAGTTTCCGTGATCCGCCATACCGACCGTCCTTTCGTGAAACTTAATAAAATTAACGAACCAATGATAATTATAGACAAACGGGGCGGCAAGTCAATCAAAGAGGCGCAAAATTCACCCATTGTTAAACAAATCCTTTCAGTCCCGGCAATATTGACAGGGAGCCGACGCTGTGTTAGATTATGAGCATGTATAAACGTTTTTTCGGAGGCTTGCGTATGGACCGGGCGTCGGGAGTGCTTTTGCACATCAGCTCATTGTGGGGAGAATACAGGACCGGCGGAATGGGTAAAGCCGCGGAGGAATTCGTGGATTTTTTGTTCGACTGCGGGTTTAAGTATTGGCAGATGCTGCCCGTGTGCATAACGGACGGCAGCAATTCCCCGTACAAATCCCCATCGGCGTTTGCCTTTAACCCATGGTTTGTAGACATTGAGGAGCTTGCGGACAGGGGACTGATAACAAAAGGGGAGCTTGAAAAGGAAAAACAGGCGTCCCCATACGCCTGCGAGTTTGATGCTCTCAGGGAAAGCAGGCTTCGGCTGCTGCTGAAGGCCGCCGGGCGGGCGGAGAAAAAGGAAAGGGAAGCTGCGGAGGAATTTGCTCTTTCACACCCGGAGATATCCGCCGCCTGCGGGTTTCTCGCGGAGGAAAACAGCGAAGGAGCCGAGGGATACCGGTTTATCCAGTATACCTTTTTCCGGCAGTGGAAAAAGCTGCGGGAATACGCCGCGGGCAAGGGCGTCAGGCTCATAGGGGACATCCCCATATATGTGGCGGACAACAGCTGCGACGTCAGGTTCCACCCGGAACAGTTTCTGCTGGACGGCCGCGGCGCCCCGTCCGCCGTGGCGGGAGTCCCGCCGGATTATTTTTCGCCGGAGGGCCAGCTTTGGGGGAACCCGCTCTACGATTGGAAAGCCATGAAAAAAGACGGATATTCCTGGTGGAGGAAAAGGCTGCGGGGGATGTTCGAGCTGTTTGACGGAGTGAGGATAGACCATTTCCGGGGCATAGAATCCTACTGGTCGGTGAGCCCGGACGCCTCCGACGCAAGAGGAGGCCGCTGGGAAAAGGGGCCGGGGCTGGATTTTGTGAACATGCTCAGGGAGGAAGCGGGAGAAAGGCTGATAATCGTCGAGGACCTGGGGGACATAACCCCTCAGGTGGAGAGGCTGGTGAAGGACAGCGGCTTTCCCGGCATGAGAGTATTCCAGTTCGGGTTCCCGGCTGAGCCGGGGTGTCCCCACCGCATACATAATTATATAAGCAACTGCGTGGCTTATTCCGGCACCCATGACAACAACACCCTTCTTGGGTATTTGTGGGAAGTTTCGGAGGAGACCAGGAGGGAGATATATTCTTATACGGGAAGCGCGCGGGACATAGACGCCTGCCGGAAAGCCGTGATACGGCTCATGCTCATGTCGGCTGCGGGCCTCTGCGTTTTTCCGCTCCAGGACCTTCTGGGATACGGCGCGGACACCCGCATGAACGTACCGGGCAGGGCGTACGGCAACTGGAGCTACCGTGTCACGAGGGAACAGCTTGAAAAAATAGACAGAAAAGCGCTCAGGGAAATGAATGTCATGTACGGCAGAACGTGAAAAAGGTTGCCAAAAAGCGCCGTATGTGGTAAAATACACGGGTTAAAATTTCGCGGAACGGACTGATGAACAATGGGTAAAAAAATCATTCTCACGGGGGACAGACCCACCGGCAGGCTCCACGTGGGGCACTACGTGGGTTCGCTGCGCCGCAGGGTGGAGCTTCAGAACAGCGGCGGGTTTGACGATATATTTATCATGATAGCCGACGCGCAGGCGCTGACCGACAACGCCGAGCACCCGGAGAAGGTGAGGCAGAACATAGCCCAGGTGGCGCTGGACTATATATCCTGCGGGCTGGACCCGGAAAAAAGCTGCCTTTTCATACAGTCACAGGTCCCGGAGCTTACGGAGCTTTCCTTTTACTATATGAATTTGGTCACGGTGTCCCGCCTTCAGCGCAATCCCACCGTGAAGGCGGAAATACAGATGCGCAATTTTGAGACCAGCATACCTGTGGGCTTTTTCACGTACCCCATAAGTCAGGCGGCGGACATCACCGCGTTCAGAGCCACCACCGTCCCCGTGGGAGAGGATCAGGAACCCATGATAGAACAGACCCGCGAAATCGTCCGCAAGTTTAACAGCGTATACGGCCACACACTCACGGAGCCGGAGATACTTCTGCCGGACAACGCCGCGTGCCTGCGCCTGCCGGGGACAGACGGAAAGGCCAAAATGAGCAAATCCCTCGGAAACTGCATATACCTGTCCGACAGCGAGGAAGAGATCAAAAGCAAGGTTATGATGATGTTCACCGACCCCGATCACCTGAAGGTCAGCGACCCGGGCAAGACCGAGGGCAACCCGGTGTTCACCTACCTTGACGCGTTCTGCACACAGGCTCATATAGAGGAATTCGCGCCGGAATACGGCAGCCTTGAGGAGATGAAGGAGCACTACCGCCGGGGAGGTCTCGGTGACATGAAGGTCAAACGCCTTTTAAACAGCGTCCTTCAGACCACTCTCGCTCCCATACGCGCAAGGCGTACGGAGCTGGAGAAAGATATTTCCTATATACGCGACGTGCTCAAAAAGGGCAGCGAAAAGGCGGAGGAGACCGCGGCGAAAACCCTGGCGGACGTCAAGAGAGCCATGAAGATAAATTATTTTGAGGAAGGCTCGGAGTTCTGACGTTTCCCACGCAGCCATACCCACGGATGCGCGTTTCCGCAGGCGGCTTCCCGGCAGCATATCCAAGCGCCGCTTTCCCGTGGGCGTCGCGTATGCCGGTGCACGCGGACGCCGCCTCTGAGGGGGAAACACGGCATGGCGCGTCAGCCCGCAGAAAAACAGTATCCCCGCTTCCCGTAAGGGAAGCGGGGATTTCTTATGCGAAAAAACAAACGGGCGGTTTCACAGACCCAGAAGCGAGGAAACATTTTTACTGAGTATGCTCTCGTATTCCCAGCTTTCAAGCCCCATATCAAACAGGTATTCCAGCTCCTTTTCAGGCTCCCACATGGGATAATCAGTGCCGAAAAGCACCCGTTCGGCGCCGTACCGCCGGATTATTTCCTTCGATTTTTCCTTGGGAAGGGCGTAGAAACTGGAGGAACAGTCTACCCACAGGTTTGGGGTGCCGGCAAGGGCCAGGCTCGCCTCTTCCCATATGGACCAGCCGCCCAGATGGGCGCCGATGACCGTGAGATCGGGGAAATTTTTAAGCATGGGAAGCAGGCGGTTGGGGTTTGAATGATCGTACCTTTTGTCTCCCGTGTGCATGAGTATGGGCAGCCTGCCCCGGCAGAGCTCGTATATCTTCATGCAGCGGGGATCGTCGATATCAAAGCCCTGTATGTCCGGGTGGAGCTTGACTCCCTTCAGCCCGCAGGATATGAGATGTTCCACGTCGCCCTCCATATCCGCGCTGTCGGGATGCAGGGTGCCGAACCCCACCATCCTTCCATCGGAGGCCTTGACGGCCTCTGAAATAAATACGTTTATACTGCGCACCTGCTTGGGCGCGGTAGCCACGGACTGAACTATGAACCTGTCAATACCCGCGGCGGTGCCGCGCGCCAAAAGGTCGTCCGGCGTGCCGGCGCAGCTGGAGGACACTCCGTAAAAGGTGTCCGTACCCGCCGTGGCTTTTGCGGCTATCTTCTCAGGGTATATGTGGCAGTGGCTGTCTATGACGAAATATCCGTTTCTCATCAGGCCGTCACCACGCTGTCGGCTTTCTGAAGTCCCAGCTTTTTCACCGCGTCCTCACGCATCTTGTACTTGAGTATCTTGCCGGCGGCGTTCATGGGGAAGGAATCCACAAACTCTATATATTTCGGGACCTTGTGACGGGCCATGTGAGCATTTACATATTCCTTCATCTCGGCTTCAGTCATGGTCTCTCCCTCCTTGAGTATGATGCAGGCCATGATCTCTTCGCCGTACTGCTCGTCGGGCACGCCTATCACCTGGACGTCGCTGACCTTGGGATGCGTGTAGATGAATTCCTCTATCTCCTTGGGGTAAATGTTTTCCCCTCCGCGGATTATCATATCCTTGAGCCGCCCGGTGATACGGTAATTGCCCTCGGGTGTGCGGCAGGCCAGGTCTCCGGTGTGCAGCCAGCCGTCGGCGTCTATGGCCGCGGCAGTGGCCTTGGGCATCTTGTAGTATCCCTTCATGATGTTATACCCGCGGGCAACAAATTCCCCGGTCACCTCGTCGGGACAGTCCTCGCCGGTATTGGGGTCCACTATGCGGCACTCGATCTCGGGGAGCGCCCGTCCCACGGTATTCACCCTGACTTCCACAGAATCGTCCGTGGAACTCATGGTGCATCCTGGAGAAGCCTCGGTCTGACCGTAAACTATGGTTATTTCACGCATATTCATCTTTTCCACCACGGTCTTCATCACCGCCACGGGGCAGGGGCTGCCGGCCATGATGCCCGTACGCATATACGAGAAATCCGTCTTGGGGAAATCCTCATGCTCCAGCATGGCTATGAACATGGTGGGGACTCCGTGGAAGGCCGTTATGCGTTCGGCGTTTATGCAGGCCAGCGCCGGCTTCGGGGAGAAATAGGGCAGGGGAAGGACGGTGCAGCCGTGTGTCATGGCAGCGGTCATGGAAAGCACCATGCCGAAGCAGTGGAACATGGGCACCTGTATCATCATCCTGTCGGCGGTGGAGAGATCCATCCTGTCGCCGATGCACTTACCGTTATTGACTATGTTGTAATGGGTGAGCATTACGCCCTTGGGGAATCCGGTGGTTCCGGAGGTATACTGCATGTTGCACACGTCGTCCTTGTTCACCGCGGCGGCGAGACGGAGTATCTCCTCCTTCGGCACCTTTACCGACAGCGCCACGGCCTCTTCCCATGTGAGACATCCCTTCATGGAAAAGTCAACGGTTATGACGTTTCTCAAAAACGGCAGACGGCGGCTGTGGAGCGGTTCTCCGGGCTTGGTATCCGCAAGCTCGGGGCAAAGCTCCGAGATGATGGAAGCGTAGTCTGAATCCCTGTATCCCTTTATCATCACCAGAGTATGGGTGTCGGACTGCCTGAGCAGGTATTCCGCCTCGTGTATCTTGTAGGCGGTATTCACGGTGACCAGCACCGCGCCTATCTTTACCGTGGCCCAGAAAGCGATGTACCACTGGGGAACGTTGGTGGCCCATACCGCCACGTGGTGCCCCGGCTTTACGCCGAGAGCCACAAGTGAGCGGGCGAAATCGTCCACATCGTCGCGGAACTCGCTGTAGGTGCGGGTGTAATCCAGCGTGGTGTACTTAAACGCGTACTGATCCGGGAATTCCTCCACCATCCTGTCCAGCACCTGAGAAAAGGTTGCGTCTATGAGCAGGTCCTTTTTCCACACGAACTTGCCCGTATGGGCGCGGTTTGAGTAGAGCGCGGGAACGCCCCTGGAGGGGTCGCGGAACTGGTTCATGAAGTTTACGAAGTGGGAGAAAACTATCTCGGTATCGTCGAGCTCCGGGCACCAGGAGGGATCCCATTCCAGGGAAACGAACCCGTCGTAATTGACCGAACGCAGGGCGAGGATCATGTCGTTTATGGGCATATCCCCCTCGCCGATAAGGCAGTATTCCCCGGTGGCGCGGTCCGCATCCTTGATGTGGACGTGACGGACGTACGCGCCGAGATTCTTTATGGTCTCCTCGGGGGACTCGCCGCCCTCAAAGTAGGTTGCGTACATATCCCAAAGAGCGGCCAGCCCGTCGCAGGCGAACCCGTCCAGCACCTCGCAGAGGACGGAGGTGGAACAGAAAGCGCCGGAGGTCTCGAGAAGGAGCGTCACGCCCTGGGACACCGCGTTGTCCAGCACCTTGTGTATGCAGGATGTGGCGGCCTCAATACCCTTGTCACCGCCGGTGCGGACGTGTATGCGCACATAGGGTATGCGGAGGTTTTTAGCAATGCTCACGCAGGCATTTATCTCCGCAATGTTGTTTTCCTCATTACCGTCACCCGGGTCGCAGAGAGCGTCTATGCAGGGGATGCTCAGCTTTTTCTCATAGAGCTTGCGCATAGTGGCTCCGGCCATATACGAGTGGAAAGCCCCTCCGTTTTCGGAGAACAGGCGGTTGTTTATATTATGGAGCTCAAAACCTTCAAACTTCAGATCGGAAGCTATATCGCAGAAATCTTCAAAGGAGCGGTCGTGCCAGCCCTTTGTGGAAAATGAAAGCTTCATGGTTTACGCCTCCTCGTAGACAATTTTGTTTATCGCGTTGATGTATGCACGGATGCTCGCGCCGATGATATCGGTGGAAACACCGTTGCCGGAATAGAGCTTGCCGCTGCTGCGCAGCCTTACCAGGGCCGAACCTATCGCCTCGCGTCCCTCGGTGACGGCCTGTATCTGGAAATCGTCCAGCTCATAGTGCCTCCCCACTATCTGCTCCACGGTGCGGAAGGCCGCATCCACCGGACCGTCGCCGGTACCCACCGCGAAAAGCTCTTCCTTATCGTTTTTAAGGAGCTTTATCTGGGCGGAAGCGTTTATGATATTGCCGTTATTTATCACGTAGCTCACGAGCTTATAGGTGGGAGGCACCTGAAGGGCGACGCTTGCCACAACCGCGTCAAGCTCCTTCGACGTGACGGACTTTTTCTCGCTCACCCGGCAGAACTCCTCATATACCTTGGCGTTGTCCTCGTCGGAAAGATCGTACCCCAGCATTTTCACCGCGTCGATGACCGTCGCGGGGTCCGAATTGGGGGACAAAACTATGCCGGAAGCGTCGGTGCCGCTCACCGACGAGGGGGCGGCTGCCCCCGTGCCGGCTATCCAGGATATCTGGCGCACGCCCCTGGACAGTTCCGTGTATTTGACGTTGGAACATATGCCGTTTTTGTCGCCGCAGTTCTTGATTATCCCGGCCACGGTTTCAAAGGACGAGAATTCCCCGGCTGCACTGGTCTTGATGACGGAAGCGCCCGCAACCGCCGCAAGCACCGCGGAGGCAGCTGCCATGCCGTTTTTGTCGTGGCACGCCACGCCCACGGGAATGTTTTCGAGGGAGGGGATGCCGTCCATCACGCTCCGGACAAATCGGGCGAACGCGTCGGGCAGCATATCCCCGGAAGTATCGCAGAGGGTGACGAGCGTCGCGCCGGACTCAACCGCCGCCGTAACTGCCTGACTGAGAAACTCCGATTCAGCTCGGGAAGCGTCCACCGCGCAGAATTCCACGTCGGGGCATTTCTCTTTTGCCGCGGAAACCAGCCTGCGTATAAGCTCCAGCACCTTCGGGGGCTTGAGGTGGCACTCATATTCCATGCACACCACCGACACGGGAAGAGAAACCTTTATCCTGGGCTTGGCGGCGGACGACAGCGCGGCGGCTGCCGCAGCCACTCCTTCCTCGGTCATTCCCGCGCACACCGACAGGACCGCGTTTTTCACGAAAGCGGATACAGTGCGGACAAAAAGAGTGTCGCTCCTGACGTTTGCTATTTCGGGGATCTCCACCGCGTCCACATTGAGGTTTTCAAGCTGACGGGCTATCTCCACCTTTTCCTTGAAGCTGAGCTGATTTTTCTTAACGGTCAGCGTCATGTCTGAAATACGGATTTCCTTCATAAAATTACCTCCCTAATCTGTTGCCGTTCGGGGATAAAAAAACCCTGAGACGGCGTAACATATGCCGTCTCAGGGACGAATAAATCGCGGTACCACCCTGATTGCCGCCGAAAAGGCGACCACCTCACAGGAACTCAAACAAGCTCCCTGCCATGATAACGGGGCAAGCCGTAGCCTCTTACTGAAACTTCGGAAGCTCTGCTCCGGAACGAGACTTGACCTGACCGAACACACCGGCTCACACCGACCGCCGGCTCTCTTAAGTGCGAAGGACAGGCAATAATTCCATCAACGCATTTTAAACGTGTAGGATTATATCACGCTGCAAACGGTTTGTCAACCGTTTTTCGTTGGGAAAAACATTTTTTATTTCCCGTTGTGCCGGACGTCAGTCAAGAGTTTCCGTCCAGCCGAATTTATCTTCGATCCTGCCCCACTGGATTCCCGTGAGAGTATCGTACAGATGCTGGGTCACGGGACCGATCTTGCCGCCTCCCACGGTGAAGACCTCGTCCTTGTATGCAAGCTCGCCTATCGGAGATACCACAGCGGCGGTCCCGCATCCCCACGCCTCTTCAAGGGACCCGTCCTTGAGCGCTGCCTCCAGCTCATCTATGCTGAGGAGACGCTCATTTACGGTATATCCCTCGCTCTTAAGAAGCTCTATGCATGATTTTCTGGTGATCCCGGGGAGTATGGAGCCGGTAAGCGCGGGAGTGACTATCTCTCCGTTTATCTTGAACATCACGTTCATGGCTCCCACTTCCTCTATGTACCTGCGCTCCACGCCGTCAAGCCACAGAACCTGGGTGTATCCCTTCTGTTCAGCCCTCTCGCCGGCGCGGTTGCTGGCAGCGTAGTTCCCGCCGCACTTGGCGTAACCCGTTCCGCCGCGGACGGCTCTCACGTCCTTGTCCTCTATCATTATCTTGACGGGGTTGATGCCCTCGGGGTAATAGCTTCCCACAGGGGACGCTATTATCATGAAACGGGCGTTGTGCACCGCATGAACACCCAGTGATTCATCATTGCCGAACATAAACGGGCGCAGATAAAGCGACGTGCCGGGAGCCGACGGGGTCCAGTCCTGCTCAAGAGAAACAAAGGTCTTGAGTATATGCATAGCCTCGTTTTCGTCTATCTGAGGGAGACAGAGCCTTTCAGCCGACGCGTTCATACGGCGTATGTTCTCCATGGGGCGGAAAAGCTGCACCACGCCGTCGGCGCGGCGGTACGCCTTCAATCCCTCGAATATCTCCGAGCCGTAATGGAGAACGGTGGAAGCGGGATGGATGGATATGTTGCCGAAAGGCACTATGCGCGCGTCATGCCATCCCTTTTCCCTTGAATAGTCCATAACGAACATATGATCCGTGAATATTTTGCCGAAACCGAGGGTGGAGCTGTCCGGTTTTTCCTTAGGGCAGGAAGTTTTTGTAATGCTTATATCCATTTTTTATCACCGCGTCCTTCTTCAGTAAATCGTTTCGTACAGGCGCCCGCCGCAAAGGACGGTACGCCGATGTGCCGGCACGCGTGGCGCAAAGGGCCGCAACGCCGGCGTGACAATGCGTAAAAGCGTCAGAGCCCGGCGCCGATGCTCAGCGCCCTGAGGTTAAGATCCAGCATATCGGCGTGCTTTGCGGATATGACCTTTTTGAGAGCCGCCGTGACGGTTTCCTTTTCAAATCCGCCGCATTCCGCAAGGACCTTGCCCAAAAGTATCATGTTTGCCAGAGTAGGCATATCGTTGTCGGAAGCGAGCCTTGTGGCGGGGACGGCAAAGGCCTTCACGTCGTTTCGCACCACGCTGCGCTCAATGAGGGTAGAATCTGTGAAGATAACGCCTCCGGGGACCACGCTGCTCTCGTACCTGTCAAGGGACGGAAGGTTCATGGCGATGAGCACGTCGGGATTTGAGACTATGGGCGAGCCCACTGGAGCGTCGCTCAGTATAACGCTGCAGCTTGCGGTGCCGCCGCGCATCTCAGGCCCGTACGAAGGGAGCCAGCTCACGTTTTTATCCTCAATAAGGCCCTTGTATGCAAGAAACTTTCCGGCAAAAAGGATACCCTGTCCGCCGAACCCGGCGATGAGTATTTCAGTTGTGCTCATGCTTTTTCCTCCTTCTGCGCGCTGCGGTCCTTATATACTCCCAGAGGATAGTAGGGAATCATCTTGTCGTCTATCCATTTGAGCGCCTGCTGAGGCGTCATGCCCCAGTTGGTGGGACAGGAGGACAGGACCTCCACCATGGAAAAACCTTTCCCGTCAAGCTGGTTTTGGAACGCCTTTTTGATAGCTTTCTTTGCGTTCCTCACGGCCTTGACGCTGTTAACGGTCACGCGCTCAAGATATTCGGGCCCCTCAAGCTGCGATAGCATCTCGCATATTTTCACCGGGTACCCGCACTGGGTCACGTCCCTGCCGTAGGGAGAGGTCTGCGTCACCTGACCGGGCAGGGAGGTGGGGGCCATCTGACCGCCCGTCATGCCGTATATGGCGTTATTTATGAATATAACGGTTATGTTCTCGTTCCTCGCGGCGGCGTGGACGGTTTCCGCGGTGCCTATGGAGGCGAGGTCGCCGTCGCCCTGATATGTGAAAACCACCTTGGACGGATCCGCGCGCTTAACGCCTGTGGCAACGGCGGGGGCTCTTCCGTGAGCGGCCTCTATCATGTCGCAGTTAAAATAATTATATGCCATTACCGAGCAGCCGACCGGGGCGATGCCTATGGTCTTGCCCTCTATCCCCAGCTCGTCTATGACCTCGGCCACAAGACGGTGGACTATACCGTGAGTACATCCGGGGCAGTAGTGCAGGGGCACGTCCGCCAGGGCTTTCGGTTTTTCAAAAACTGTCATTATCTCGCACCTCCGTTTTCAGCGGCTTTCCTGATGGCGTCAAGGACCTGCTCCGGCGACGGGATCATTCCGCCCACACGGTTGCAGAGGGTCACGGGAGCCTTGCCGTTCACCGCAAGCATCACGTCTTCTATAAGCTGTCCCATGGAAAGCTCCACTGAGACAAATGCCTTGACCCTGTCCGCGGCCTTTGCAAAGGCAGCCTTGGGGAAGGGCCAGAGGGTGATGGGACGGATGAGCCCCGCCTTTATGCCTTCCTTGCGCGCGGCGTTCACAGCGTTTTTAGACACCCTCGCCGCTATGCCGAAGGCGGCTATGCACACGTCCGCGTCATCCATGAGGTATTCCTCATACATGGTCTCGTTCGCCTCCACCTGAGCGTAGCGCTCGTAGCGGAGGAAATTGGTCCTTTCAAGCTCGTCCGGCGAAAGGAAAAGGGAATTTACCACATTATGGGGACGGGCCATGCCCGTGCCCGTAGTGGCCCAGGGCTTTTCCGGCGGTTCCTTGACGTCCAGCTCAAGAGATACCGGCTCCATCATCTGACCCATGGTGCCGTCGGCGAGGATCATGGAGGTCATGCGGTATTTGTCCGCAAGCTCAAAGCCCTTTACCGTGAGGGAAGCCATTTCCTGAACGGAAGCGGGAGCAAGGACTATCATATGGTAATCCCCGTGTCCGCCGCCCCGGGTAGCCTGGAAATAGTCTGACTGTGAGGGCTGTATGCCGCCGAGACCGGGGCCTCCGCGCTGAACGTTCACAACCAGAGCGGGCAGGTCCGCGCCGGCCATATAGGAGATGCCCTCGCCCTTAAGGGATATTCCGGGGCTTGAGGAAGAAGTCATGCAGCGCTTGCCCGCCGCGGCGACGCCGTACACCATGTTGATAGCGGCGATCTCGCTTTCCGCCTGGAGGAAGGTACCGCCTATCTTGGGCATCCTTTTGGCCATGTAGGCGGCTATTTCGGTCTGCGGGGTTATGGGGTACCCGAAATAGTGCCTGCAGCCGGCGATTATCGCCGCCTCTGCAATGGCCTCGTTGCCTTTCATCAAAACTTTGTCTGACATTTGCCTATCAGTCCTTTCTTGTGCTGCGAAAAAGGTCGCAGGGATTATTTTTCAACGGTGATTATGCAGTCCGGGCACATGGTGGCGCAGAAAGCGCAGGCTATGCAATTCTCCGGTCTTGCCGCCTCTACGGGATGATGCCCCTTCTTGTTGATTTTGTCCTTCGCGATGACAAGGACCTGTTTCGGGCAGGCGTCAACGCAAAGACCGCAGCCCTTGCAGCTGTCGGTTTTGAAAGTAAGTTTTGCCATTTTGACCTCTCCTTTTTCGCTTGGTTATTGGTTATATCATGAAATCGTCCGTATTGTGCTGAAGATCCAGCGGGAAAAGATTTTCCACGCGGCCCGACAGCTCGCAAAACAGACGGCGGTCCACGGCGGTCATGCGCAGCGGGAGCCCGGACAGCCGGGATACCTCCGCGGCAAATTCCGCGGACTCAAGGACGTGCTCAGGAACGGTCTCCCGCCCCAGATTTGAATTATTGATTATCCCGGTAAAGGGCAGATGCCCCGCGGCCTCTATCTCCCGCATTATTTCCACCGCAGAGGCGGCGTCGGGGGTGAGGGGACGGAATTTGTTGACGACTAACAGCATATCGTAATCGTTTTCCTCAAGGATGGCAGGAGAGTATCTGCCCAGAGCAAGCGCGCCCCGGTCGTCGCCCCCCACATCCATCACCGCGGAAAGCCCGCGGTCGTCGGTTATCGCGTACAGTTCCTGAGGCAGGGCAGGGGCGTCAAGATTGGTGTTGGCGTACTCGGAGCCGATGAAAATTATCCCGTTTTTCTCAAGCTCCTCCCTGCTGTCCCCGGTGCGGAAATATGGATTGACTATGTCAAGGTCCGCAATGGCCACGCGGGGACGGTATTTATGCAGATCGAAGGCCATATTCACGGCTATATTCGTTTTTCCGCTGCCGTAATGCCCTGCAAGGACAGTTACGCGTTTGTAAGGGTAAACCATATAATCTTCCTCATAATTTTATACCGGCGGCAGGCGGGACGCAAAGGCCCTGCGCCGCAAACGGCTGAAATGCTTTCCGGCGTCTCCCGCCGCGGGAACGGAGCGCCCGCCGCCGCGCAGACGGCAAAAACCCAATCCTCAGCCCGCAAAAGGAACACGGGTCCTCTTTAAGTAAAACGCCCGCCCCAAAGGCAAACTCCTTTGAGACGGGCGAAAGCACACAGTGCCGCTCAGCCTGCGGAAAACCGCGGGGCGCGCCGCCGGATGGGATCCGCCCGGTTCTGACGTCCGCCGCCGCAGGAAAAACGTCTGCCCGCTGCGCGGGCCGGCCTCCTTTGCGTGCAGCCGGCGAAAAATACCGCCGAAATCTTAAAAAAGTCTACCATAAAAACGCCTGATTGTCAATATATCTCCCTGCCCGGAAGCGCCCGCGAAAGCGCCGGCAGCCCTTACAGGCTTCCGGTGCGGTCGGGTGTCAGAGAAGGTTTCTCTGTATCTTTCCGCTGACGGTCTTGGGAAGGCTCTCGCGGAACACCACTATACGGGGGTATTTATAAGGAGCCGTGTGGGATTTTACGTAGTTCTGTATCTCCTTTTTAAGCTCCTCAGTGGGCTCGGTGCCATTTACAAGGACGATGCTCGCCTTGACCACCTGGCCTCTCACCTCGTCGGGAGCGGCCGAAACGCCGCATTCCAGCACGTATGGCAGCTCCATTATGACGCTCTCGATTTCAAAGGGACCGATGCGGTACCCGGAGGACTTGATAACGTCGTCAACACGGCTGACATACCAGAAGAACCCGTCCTCGTCCTTCCACGCCACATCGCCTGTGTGATAGTAGCCGTCGTGCCAGACCTCCCGGGTGCGCTCGTCGTTGCGGTAATACCCGGCGAAAAGCCCGCAGGGGACTTCCTCGGAAGTGCGGATGCAGATCTCGCCGTTTTCGCCGGGGCCGACTTCATTCCCGTCTGCGTCAAGCAGCACAATATCATATAGGGGACAGGGCTTGCCCATGGAACCGAGCTTGTGGGTGTCTCCCATAAGGTTACCTATGACGAGAGTGGTCTCGGTCTGGCCGAATCCCTCCATTATCTGTAACCCGGTGGCTTTTTCAAACTGCCTGTACACCTCCGGATTGAGCGCTTCGCCGGCGGTGGTCATGTGCTTAACCGACGACAGGTCGTACTTTGAAATATCCTCCTTTATCATCATCCTCAGCATGGTGGGGGGAGCGCAGAATGTGGTGATGTGGTACTTTGCGAACATGGGAAGAATGTCGGCCGCGGAGAATCTGTCAAAATCGTAGACGAACGTCGCGGCCTCGCAGAGCCACTGACCGTAGAGCTTGCCCCACAGGGCTTTGCCCCAGCCGGTATCGGATATGGTGAAATGCAGTCCGTCCGGGTCCACCCCGTGCCAGTATTTCGCGGTGTGAAAATGCCCCAAGGGGTACTTGCAGCTGTGAGCGGCTATTTTCGGATACCCGGTGGTCCCGGAAGTAAAGAACATGAGCATAAGGTCATTTCCGCAGATACTGTCCTCGCTGCGGTAGAAATGGGCCGAGTAAAGGGGATATTCCTCGTTAAAGTCCCTCCAGCCCTCTCTGGAGCCGCCCACAAGGATCTTATGTACCAATCCGGGACATTTTTCCGCGGCTATGTCCACCTGATGGGCGGTGTCTCCGTCCGCGGTACAGACTATTGCGGAGACCCCGGCAGACTTGAAGCGGTACTCAAAATCGTGTTCCTGAAGCTGGTTGGTGGCGGGAATCGCTATTGCGCCGAGCTTGTGCAGCCCTAGTATGGCGAACCAGAACTGGTAATGGCGCTTGAGGACGAGCATCACTCTGTCGCCTTTCTTGATCCCGATGGACTTAAAGTAATTCGCGCACTGGTTGGAGCCGCGCTTCATGTCGTTAAACGTGAACCTGCGCTCGTTTTTGTTTTTGTCCAGGTGGATCATGGCGAGCTTGTCGGGCTTTCTCCGCGCCAGCTCATCCACTACGTCGAAGGCAAAATTGAATCTGTCCTCGTTCTTGAACTTTATGGACGTGGGCGTGCCGTTTTCGTTTTCCGTGACGTCGGCGAAATCGTTCCACACCTGCTTTTCACTGGAATGGGCAGAGACCAGAGTGCGGGTGATGACCGGCTCTGTCTCGTTTTCACCTGCCAGCACCACAGCGAGAAACACGCAGTCCTCGCCGTCTACGGCTATCATGCCGTGAGGGGTGGAGCTGTTATAGAGAATGCTGTCGCCGGCGTCAAGCACTTCTGTGTTTGATCCCACCTGAACCTTGAGCCTGCCGCTGAGCACCATGTCAAATTCCTGACCGGAATGCTTTGTAAGATGTATAGGCCTGTTCTGAAGCTCCTTCTGGTATTCGTACTTTACCCAGTAGGGCTCCGCAAGCTTTTTGCGGAACCTGGGGGCAAGGTTCTTTATGGTTATTCCGTCCTCTCTGGCGGTCTGCTCGCCCTCGCCCTTCCTTGTAACGGTGTAGGAAGACAGATGAGCGCTCTCTCCCTCGAGAAGATCGGTTATGCCTATGCCGAAGGCAAGCGCACATTTGTGAATGAACGTAAAGGGGAGGTCGGTTTCACCCGCTTCATATTTACGGTAATCCTCAGGCGTGACTTCGGTTTTTTTCGCCATTTCCTCCACGGAGGCCCCGTCGATTTCCCGCATTTCCCGGATTCGGCGGGCAACCTCGTGAAGCTCGTTTTCGTAAACAGCAGCCATATTGATTCCTCCTTGCAAAAAATAAAACACCCGTCTCAAATCTTCTTTGAGACGGGTGTGAAAAAACACACTCGCGGTACCACTCAAATTGCGGCAGAGCCGCCACTCTTGGAGTCAAACAACCCCTATGCGTTAACGCAGCAGTCACGGGAGACGCCTACTCGGCAAGCTTTCGGATCTCCGGCTCGGAAGGGATGGGTCAAACGGGATTCCCGACGCCGGCTTTCACCTGCCGCCGGCTCTCTGGGGACGGGGACACCCGACCGTCTTCGTCACAGCTTTGCGCGGATTATAGCACAGGCAAAACCGGATGTCAATAGACAAATTCAAAATTTTTTCGGCAGTCGCCGGCAGGCATACCGCGGCTCGATTCTTTGGCGGACATGCTGCGTCTCAATTTATCGAAGCGAGCTTGGCCCTCACCGCTGCGAGAGCCTCTTCCGGCGTCCGGGCGCCCTCCACCGCCTCCTCCATGGGGCAGGGGCCGGTCCCGGAACGGTTGACTATCCCGTCTGCGGCAACGCCGTATTCAAAGGGTATCCCGTATTTTTCCAGAGTGGAGCGCGCGGCGCGGCTTATCACCCCGGCGTAAATAAAGTCGGGCTTCAGAACCGCGTACAGAAAGGCGGCCCCGTTGCCAACCACCCGGTCGGCAGCGGAAAATCCCTCAAGGCTCCGTCCTTCGTCTATCAGACGGAGCAGTGGACGCACTCCCCGTTCACTGCTGGTCTCGGCCTTTCCGCCGCGGCACAGAACGCAGGTATACCCCCCGGCAAGGAGAAGCTCCTTCGCTTTATCAATGTCACTCATGCCGGCTCTTCCTGTTCTCTGCGTAAAAGACGGCGAGAGGGACCACGCACAGCTGCAGCAGTATGCCGGGAAGGCCCTGAAGAGCGCTTTCCCATATGCCGGAGACAGTCGCCGTCTGGCTTCCTGCAACGTATATAAGACCCAGCGTCATAACGGCGCGGCAGAGTTTGGCGATGACGATAACCGCAGCAACCCTGAGCAGGGCGGGGAGCTTTACTCCCCGCATGAGCCCGGCGAAAAGCCCGCAGGCCGCGGTTTCGGCGATTATCATGGGGAGGACCGCCGGCGCCGGCATGCCGGAGATGAGAAAGCTGAGCACCGGGGCAAGCGCCCCCGCCGCCAAGCCCACAAAGGGACCGGCCAGAAGACCGGCCAGCATCAGGGGAAGGTACATGGGAAGGAAGGCGGCACCGAGAGCGGCGCCGGTACCTGAAATTATGCCTATTCCGTGAAACACCTGGGGGAGAAGCACGGAAGAAGCCACCGCAGCGGCCGCGGCCGCGGTCTGTGCGCCCACGGACAGGCGCGGTTTGTCAATCGAAAGTGAATAACGTGACATAATGAAAATGACCTCCTTATAAAATGTCGGTTAAACAATTATATAAGAGACAGCGACGCAAAGCGCAGCCATGCTCCCGCCGAGACGCTGATACGCGCCCGCCGGCGCATATCAGCCGAGCTTGCGGCAGAAGTCCTTAAATACCTCGGATATCTTTATCCCCTGAGGACACACGGCCTCGCAGCTGTGGCAGCCTATGCACGCGTCGGGATGCTTTTCCGCCGGCATGGCGTCAAGAGCCATGGGGGCGATGAAGGCGAACCCGTCGGTAAAGGAATGCTCGTTGTAAAGCTCCAGAAGATACGGTATATCCAGCTGCTGGGGACAGTGGCTCACGCAGTAGTGGCAGGCCGTGCAGGGCGCGGAGGTCTTGTTGGTCATCTCGCGGGCGATGCCGTAAAGAATCTCCCGTTCGCTTTCGGTCACAGGCTTTTTCTCCTCGAAGGTGCGCAGATTGTCCAGAAGCTGGGCTTCGTCCGACATCCCCGACAGGATCACCTTCACCTCGGGTATCCCCTGGAGGTACCTGAAAGCCCACGCTGCCACGCTCTCGTCCGGGCGCAGGGCCTTGAGCCTTGCCGCGTGTTCGTCGGAAAGCCGTGCGAGCCTTCCTCCGCGCACGGGTTCCATCACCCATACGGGTATGCCGTAGGACCTGAGCAGGTCCACCTTGGACCTTGCGTTCTGGAAATCCCAGTCTATGTAGTTAAGCTGTATCTGACAGAATTCTATATCCTTCCCGTAGGCCTCAAGGAAACGCTTCGTGGTCTCGAGGTTGCCGTGGACGGAAAAGCCCAGATGACGTATGCGCCCCCTGCGCTTCTGCTCAATGAGATATGAATAGGTCTTATACTTTTCATCGTCAAGGTAGGAATCGATATTGACCTCGCACACATTGTGGAAAAGGTAGAAGTCAAAATAGGATACCTGACATTTTTCCAGCTGTTTTTCAAATATTTCCTCGCACTTGCCGAAATTCGCCAGATCGTAGCCAGGGAATTTCGTCGCCAGCTTAAAGCTTTCCCTGGGATACTTTTTCAGTGCTTTTCCCATGAACAGCTCGGACTTGCCGCTGTGGTACCCCCACGCGGTGTCAAAATAATTCACCCCTTTTTCGTAGGCGAGATCCACCAGCCTCTGAGCCTTTTCTTCGTCTATTACCGAGTCGTTGCCGCCGACGGTAGGGAGCCTCATGGCGCCCAGAGCCAGCATGGAGATTTTTTCACCCTGAAAATCACTGTATATCATACTTTTCCCCCCGAAAAATTATTTTTATCCAAACAGAACCGGAAAACACAATGCCGAAACGTCTCACATGAGCTGACTGTCCATCCATTCGCCCCGGTCATGTATGAAGTCCTTCAGATACTCTATCTGCTTTTCGTACGTGTTTATATCCACCATGAAAGAGGGCTGATATCCCGCTCTCACGTCCCAAATGTCCCACACCGTGAAATT
>CASDVX010000021.1 GCA_949284545.1 uncultured Eubacteriales bacterium | reverse complement strand
GCAGTACGGACAGCGCGTCCACGATTGCAGCGGGCTGATAGAGGGTTATATGATGAGCGAGACGCCTGATACCCCGCCTAAGTACAAAAGCGAATACGATTACACCGCCAACGGCCTTCGAGCCGCGTGCAAGGAAAAGGGGGATATAGATACCCTTCCGGAGATACCCGGCGTATGCGTTTTTTATGACGGACACGTGGGCGTGTATATCGGGAACGGCGAGGTCATAGAAGCCCGCGGCCACAGCTACGGCGTAGTTAAGACAAAACTTTCCGCCCGCGGGTGGAAATGGTGGGGGAAACACCCGCAGATTGAATATGTCACTGCGGCACAACCCGATTCCAAGCCCGTCACGGATTACACCGACGTGCCGCTTCCGACAATAAGGCCCGGAACTTCCGGGACCGCTGTCAAACGGGTGCAGACCATCCTCAACAGTCTCGGATATAAAAACCTTGCGGGCAATCCCCTCACGGTAGACGGGGATTACGGATCCGTCACAGAAAAGAGAATACGGGAATTCCAGAGCTCTAACGGACTTACGGCGGACGGGATTATCGGCCAAAAGACGTGGGGCAAGCTTATCACGGGCGATTAAAGAGATGGCGGATCGTTCCCTCTCTTTTGTTGCCCGAGAAAGCGAGAAGCCGCCGGACCAACCGGCGGCTTCTGATTGTATCAAGCCCGGGCATTTACGCCTGAAACGGTGTTTTGCCACCAGAGCGGGCAGCATGGATGCACTTAGGAACTACTGCTCCCGCCGCTTCTCCTGACGACGGAGTTTCTCTTTTTCAGCGCCGCAAAAGCCCCCTTCGGGAGCTGTGCGGTTACCACGGCGGCAAGCATGAGAGCGCACCCGGCAAGCTCGGCGGCGGATAAGCCCTCATTGAGCAACAGTACCCCCGCCGCCGCGGCGAACACCGATTCCAGACTCATCAGCAGGGAAGAGACGGTGGGGGACACGTCACGCTGCCCTAAAAGCTGCAGCGTGTAGCCTACGCCGGACGATACCACGCCCGCGTACAGCACCGAGAACCGCGCGTCATAAAGCCCTCCCGCGAGAGAAGACAGCCCGTCTGCCTCAAATACGAGGACAAGCACCGAGGAAACTGCCCCGCATACGATAAACTGAAGCCCGGAAAGCGCAATACAGTCGCATCCTTCAGCGAAATGCCCGCAGCATATTATATGTACGGCAAAGCCGAGAGAGCAGGCCAGAACGCAAAGATCTCCCGCCGACACGGAAAGCCCGCCGCCGCACAGCAGATAAAGGCCGACGACCGCGGCGGCGACTCCCGCCCACACGTTAAGGGGAGGTTTTCGGTGAAAAAGCAGGAGACCCAGCAGCGGCACGAAAATAATGTACATGGCGGTGATAAAACCCGCCTTGCCGGCGGTGGTGAACTTTATCCCCAGCTGCTGAAGGTTGGAGGCGATTCCCAGAGCGGTACCGCAGACCAGACCTCCCGCCGCGAGCCGCCTTAAATCTTCCCGGGACGGCTTTGTGTAAACGCCGCGCTTTCTGCGCACGGCGTTTTGTAAAAAGGACGCGGACAGGAGCGCCGCACCGGCTATAAAGGAGCGCACCGCCTGATATGAAAACGGTCCCACATGATCCATGGCCGTGCTTTGGGCCACGAAAGCGCAGCCCCATATGAGAGCGGTAAGCGTAAGCAGCACGCTCCCGCGAAGGGTTTTGGACATTGCGATTTTCCTTTCCGCGCCGCTGCGGGCGCAAGACCCTGCGCCGCCGGCGGTTCTGCACATTACGAACCGAAGAGGTCACGTGAAACGGAGGCGGAGCGCCGGTGTGAGAGCGCAAGCCTTACGCCGCCGTCACCGCCCGGAGACGAATTTCATGACGCTGTCGAAATCCGGCATGGAGGGTATGCCTCCCCGTTTGGTCACCGACAGGGTCCCTGCAGCCACGGCAAAGCTCAAAACCATTTCCATGTCCTGGTCTGCGAGGCCGTCACGCCCTCCGCCGTCGCAGGAATACAGTATCGCTCCCGTAAACGCGTCGCCCGCCCCGACGGTGTCCACGGCGTCTACCCGCCGCGCGGGACAGAGGAAGCTCCTCCCATCCGGCAGATATACCGAAGCCCCGGCACCGCCGCGGGAGATGAATACCGCGGAAGCGCTCCTGTGAAGCAGATGCTCAGCGGCTTTTCTCTCATCGGGTTCCCCCGTCACTTGACAGAATTCGTCGCCGCTCATTTTGACGATGTCGGCGTATGCGATAAAATCGGCAATTGTCCTTATCATGCTCTCCCGGCTTTCCCACATGGCCGGGCGCAGATTTACGTCCATGGCGATGAGCGCGCCTGCGCTGCGCGCCTGTTTTAACGCACGGCTCAGCGTGCTCCTGAACGGGGCTGACATGAGGCAGCACGAGCCGAAGCACAGCGTGTCCTCGGAGGTGAGACGGAAACCCGGCAGTTCCTCCGGGAAAAGCATCAGATCCGCGGAATTTTCATCCCGCATGAATTCAAAGCTCCTGTCACCGCTTTCGTCCAGCGTTACAACCGACAGGGAAGTCCTGTGCCTTTCGGATAAAAGCATACGGGAACAGTCCACTCCGGAATCCAGCAGGCTTTCTCGTATCATACGGCCGAAATAATCGTTCCCGACCTTGCCCACGAACATAGATTCCCCGCCCAACGAAGCAACCGCGGCGGCACAGTTGGCGGGAGCCCCGCCGGGTACCGCCGTAAAAAGCCGCGGAACGGAAGAGGACGCCACAAGATCGGCTATCGCTTCACCTATGCAGCATACCAAACAAATCCCCCCACCTATAAATTTTACTTATCCGGCCAGCGCATATGCGCATTCTTACGGGAAGCATTTTACATCCGCTGCGCAGCGTTTGTCAACGTCTTCGGCAAAGCACGTAAGGCCTGAATAAAATGATGGCAAAGAACGGGTTTTGTATTGACAAAGCCGAGAAAATTTGTTAATATCTTCGTAGCATAGTAAAATATGGAACGAGGGGTTGTTTTATGAGTAAGATTTGCAAAAACTGCGGGAATCCCATACCGGATGAGGCCGTTATCTGCACCAACTGCGGCGCGGCCGTCGAGCAGCCGCAGCAGACCGGCGGAGGGACTCAGAAGCTGACCGATATGGGCAATACGTTTGTTGAAAAGCTGAAGACCGACCGCAAGGTACTCGGGATATCCATAGGCGTGGCGGTTCTTGCGATAGCCGCCGTCGTAGTGCTGTGGGTAATCGTGGGACCCGGCGGGTACAACAAGGCGGTAAAGTCATACATAGATTTTTCGATTCTGGGAAAGACGGAACTTGCCGAGGAACTGATGCCGAAAAGCGTGTGGGATTACCTTGAGGACGAAGAGATACTCGACATGGGCGATTTCATAGACGCGTACGACGAACAGTATGAGGAGTACGTTCTCCCCGCGCTCGAGGAGGAATTCGGCGAGAATATCCGCGTAAAGTACAAGGTCACCGATGAGGATGAGCTCTCCGAAAGAAAGATGGAGGATCTCAGGGATTATCTCAAGGAT
>CASDVX010000020.1 GCA_949284545.1 uncultured Eubacteriales bacterium | reverse complement strand
ATTTTCAGAAGGAATACGGTTCCCTCCGTGGCCACTCTTGAGACGGTATGCAAAGGATTCGGCATCACTATGTCGCAGTTCTTTGCAGATGCGGATATGGTAGAATTGACCCCGGATATGAAGGAGCTGTTCGACTGCTGGATATGCCTGACGCCGAGCCAGAAATCCGCTGCGCTGAATATGCTGAAAGCCATGAGCCATGACAACGAATAGTATGCAGTCGCCCGTATTCAGGCAGCGAATTGGGCGGCCGTGTTTTGCTGTGAAGCAGGTTCGGACTGCGCGGGGCAGCCCGCGCGGAAGATGACTGAAAGAGAAAATCCCACGGGCGGGGTGAAAAATATGCCGAAATACGAGATGGCGGGACTTGTCATAGAGATAAACGTTTCCCACGGACTGACGCGGCGCCTTTGCGAGCCGTATAAAACGGAGGAGAGCAGGCGGGCGGACATTGCGGTGACGGTGACGAAAGAAGACATAGAGAAGGAAAGGGCGGGAGAGCCCGGCTTTTCCGACGGATACTACGAATTCATACATGTTTACCGGAGGATATGCGAAAGGCTGCCGGAATTTGACGGGATGCTTCTCCACAGCGTTGCCGTTGCGGTTGACGGTAAGGCCTACCTGTTTTCTGCAGTGAGCGGCACAGGGAAGACCACTCACGCTGAGCAGTGGAAAAAGCTGCTGGGAGAAAAAGTCACGGTGATAAACGGGGATAAGCCCATAATAAGAAGGATAGACGGGGTTTTTTACGCCTGCGGCACGCCCTGGGCGGGCAAGGAGGGGGAAAACGCCCCCGTAAATGTGCCGATCGCCGGTATATGCAAGCTGACAAGAGCCGCGGAAAACAGCATACGGCCCATGGAGCCCGGCGAAATACTCCCCCTCATTCTCAACCAGACCATGCGCCTCAGCGATCCCGACGGGATGGACAGGCTGCTGTCGCTTATAGACGGTCTCGTAAGGAGCACGCCCTGCTGGCTGCTGGGGTGCAACATCAGTGTGGAGGCTGCGGAGGTTTCCTACCGGGCAATGTCCGGGGAAAAAGGCGAGCTTAACGGATTATAAATCCAAACACCGGCATCCGCGCGGTGAAGCGGGAAACGGCTCAGGCGCGGGACAAGCCGGAGAGAAAGGCGGTATCGGAGCATGAAAATAAAAGAGGGATTTCTTCTGAGGGAAGTGGGAGGCACATCCGTGGTCGTTGCGGTGGGAGACGCGGCGAGGAATTTTAACGGGATGATGACCCTAAACCCCACAGGCGCGTTTTTGTGGCGCGAGCTGGAAAAGGGAGGCAGGACAGAGGAGCTTGTGAAAGCTCTTTGCGGCGAGTACGATGTGACCCCGGAAACAGCCGCCGGGGACGTGGAAAGATTTATTCAAAAGCTTAAAAGCGCAGGAGTTCTGAATGAGTGAGAAAAAGAGCATGGAAAGCCTCGCCCCGCTCATAAAGACGGTGGTGGAATCCGGAGGGGAGTTCCGACTCATCACGAGGGGGACGTCTATGCTGCCGCTTTTGAGGGACGGGAAAGATACCGCTGTCCTTACCGCGCCGCCGGAGCGGCTCTCAAAATGGGACATACCGCTCTACAGGAGAAAAGACGGGAGCTTTGTGCTCCACCGGGCGGTGAAGGTGTACGGGGACGGAGAGCGTTTTGACGCGCGCGGGGATAATCAGACCGTCAGGGAAACGGGCGTGCCTGTAAGTTCCGTGATAGCGGTGATGACCGCCGTGATACGCGACGGAAAACGCAGGGAGCTGGGCGGCTTTGCCGGTACGGCGTTTTACATGGGCAGGCTGCGCGTCCGCAGGGCGGCAGCCCGCGCCCTGCGAGGCGGAGGGAAACTCGTCCGCGCGGCTTTTCGCGGGAAGGGAAAAGGGGAAAGCCACTGAAACACGGGCCTGAAGAAGCATAGAACCAAAAAGCGGCAGGGTAGACACCCTGCCGCTTTTATTTATTACCCTAAGGGGAAATCCTCGCGCCGCGAAAAAGTATCCCTCAAGCTTGTTGACCGCGACTCTCTCAGGGGAATGCGCACAGCAGAAAAATATGCATAAACTGACCGCAGCTCACACACCGGCGGTGGGCGGCGGGGAAACGGGAGGAGAGAAACCGGGCATTAGAGTATGACCGGACGCAAAACCGCAAGACGCGCATGAAAGGTTCGGCGCGGACGCGGCGTTCAGCCCCAGAATTTCCTGTCCAGCTTGCGGTACTGTACGGCCTCCATGACATGGTCATCATTTATAAGCTCGCTCCCGTCGAGATCGGCTATGGTGCGTGACACCTTCATCACTCGGTCATATCCGCGGGCGGACATCTCCATTTCCGAAAATACCTTTTTAAGAAGCGCGTCCGCGCCGGGAGTGAGCACGCAGAACCTGCGGAGCAGGGAAGCGGGTATACGTGCGTTTGAGGAAAATCCGAGTCCGGAGAACCGTTCCTGCTGCAGCTTCCTCGCCCGGTTCACCCGTTCCCGCATAGCCGAGGAAGATTCTCCGCTTTGCTGCTGCGAGAGCTGTTCGTACGGGACCGGCGCCGTTTCCACCTGTATGTCTATCCTGTCGAGGAGCGGGCCGGAAATTTTGGAAAGATAATTCCTGACGGCCGAGGGAGAGCAGGTGCATTTGCGGGTGGGATGCCCGAAATACCCGCACTTGCAGGGATTCATGGCGGCGACCAGGAGAACCGACGAGGGGAAGGTGAAGCTTCCGCTTACCCGGGAGACAGTTACGACCCCGTCCTCAAGAGGCTGGCGCAGGACCTCCGTGGCGTCGGAACGGTACTCGGGAAATTCGTCCAGAAAAAGGATGCCGTTGTGAGCCAGAGAGATCTCCCCGGGCCTGGGTATCCGTCCGCCGCCCGCGAGGGCCGCGGGGGAAACAGTATGATGGGGGCTGCGGAAGGGCCGGGCGGTTATGAGAGGAACGCCCTGAGGGAGGATGCCGGCCACCGAATGTATCTTGGTGGTCTCAAGGCTCTCTTCGAAGGTCATATCGGGAAGAACGGACGGTATACGCTTGGCCAGCATGCTCTTGCCGGTGCCGGGAGCGCCTATCAGAAGCAGATTGTGATTGCCGGCGGCCGCCACTTCTATCGCGCGCTTCGCAAGCTCCTGACCCCGCACGTCTGAAAAGTCAGGTCCGCCGGCAGCGGGGGCGGGGAACGGGAAATCGCTCATTTTTACCGGACGTATAACACCTTTCCCGCTTAAAAAGTCAAGAAGCTGCATAATATTGCTTACGGGATATATTTCCTGGCCCTCCGCCACGGAAGCCTCCGCGGCGTTACCTGCCGGGACGAAAAGCCTTTTCACCCCCTGCCTGCGGGCTTCAATCGCCATGGGAAGTACTCCGCGCACCGGAAGTATGTCGCCTCCCAGGGTTATTTCGCCGATAAAAGCGTCCCCGGAAAGGTCGGCGGAGAGCTGTTCCGAAGCCTTTAAGACGGCAAGGAACACGGGAAGATCGTATACGGAGCCTTCCTTGCGGGTGTCGGCGGGGGAAAGGTTTACGGTAACATGTCCACCGGGGAAGCGAAAACCGCAATTGTCGAACACGGCGCGTACCCTTTCCCGTGACTCCTTTACCGCCGCGTCGGGCAGCCCCACCATGTCAAAGGACGTATTAAACCCGTCCGCTGCGTTACATTCCACGAGGACAGCAAAAGAATTCATGCACAGATTTCCGAAACTGCGAACACTGGAAGTCATAAGTCATCACTCCGCAAGACAGTATAGAAACCGCGCCGCAGGCCGGCGCTTAAAAACAGAAAGGTGGTTTTAAGATGGAATTGAACACGACCGGTATATGCACGGTGGAAGAATGGTACTGCACGGTGGTTATGAAGAACGTCCAGGTAGCAGTCGCTCCGCTTGACGGGGGCAGGCGGTGCCTCAGGGCGGAGGAATGCGTCAAAAAGAGAGGGGACTGCACCAACTCGTACATAAATAACCGGCGCTGACCGGGACGTGACGTACACACATTATCATACTAACATACAACCAAACGACATGCAAACAATTTTTTGTGCAGAACGCCGGGGAAAAGCACAAAAATTATCATATTTTTTGCGCTTTTCCGCATATTGCCATTGCCCTCGGGTGAGTTATGTAGTATAATACACCCACGCCTTATGAAAAGGAAGGAGAAATTAAAATGAGAATTTTGAAAAGACTCGCGGCGGCCGCAGCGGCAGCCTGCCTGGCGTTCACCGTTCTGGGGACGTCGGCCGTATTTGCCGCCTCGTCGCCGGGTGAGGAAATTGCTGTGACGGCGCAGAACGTCACACTCCACGGAAAATATTTTTCCAAGAGCGGCGGGTACGCGTTTTCCTACGGAAATGCGGGAATTTCGGCCAATTTCACGGGTTCCGAGTTCTGGATATACGTGCCGGCGATACCCTCATACGACGGGGTAGTGCGCGAAGTCGGCATATCCGTTCTGGTGGATACGGACATGCCCATGGAAGCGGAAATGTTCACAATAGACAAGACCGGCTGGTACTGCGTGGCTTCCGGGCTCTCTTCGGGAGAGCACAGCATCACCGTACGCAAGCAGAACCGCGGTTTTTTCGGGTTCCTGTCCTCCGACTGGTTCTGCGTCAGTAAGGTCGGTCTCGCCTCCGGCGGCAGCCTCAAGACCCCGGATCCCCTCAGCGACCTTGTGGTTGAGGTGTACGGAGACTCCATTTCAAACGGGGACGCGGTATGGAAGGTGGGCAACGGCAACGAAGCCTATACATACGGCAACTACACCGGAGTCATCGAGCGCCTGCTGGACGCTGAGGTAAGGGTGTGCGGCAACAGCGGCAACGGCCTTCTGGGCTGGGTTATGGCCGGCGGTCCTAACGGCAAGCTTGATAACCTCTACCCGCCTCAGAAATGCTGGAACGTCATAGACACCCAGGCCGAGGGAGCGAACCAGCCATATTCCCACGCGGGAGCAAACGCGGCGGACGTGGTCATAATCAACCTCGGCACCAACGACAGGATCGAGCTCGGCAACGGTGACCTCACCACGGATATGTTCCACGACGAGTATCTGCGCTTTGTCAAAGAGATAAAGACCGACTGCCCCGATGCCATAGTGATATGCACTCTGGGAGCCATGGGCGGCATAAACGAGTTCGGAAAGACTCTGGAGAGAGTGGCCGCCAATGCCAACGAGTGGAACGGGGAGACCTTCTGCTACTACTTTGAGCTTCAGCAGTGCGGCACCATGACGGGCGGGTACGGATATGACAACAGCCATCCCTCAAACCTTGCCCATGAGGTGTACGGCCTCCAGCTCTCTACCCTTATAAACAAGGCGCTGGGCCTCAACAAGACCCTTCCCACGGATATTCCCGACGAAGCCTATGAGGCGAGGATGGGAAGTGCTGCGCCCGACGTTGATAATCTGATGAATTATATCACCAAGAAGACCGACAACCTTTCCAGAGTGGATACGGCGCTCAGCGGCGGCAATATCACCGTTGACCCCGACGACGACACCGGCTCAAATCCCGGTCCATCCGATCCCGGCGGCAATGAGCCTTCGGACAACGGGAACCTTGTGGTGGATGAAAACGCCACGATAACCGCAAGCTCATCTTCGTCCGATCACGCGGCGGGTGCGGCTGCTGACGGCAATGTGGACACTTATTGGGAAGCGTCCAGCGGTACCAGCACAAGCGAATGGCTGTCCGTTTCGTGGAAGGACGCTCAGAAGATAGACAAAATTGTGATGATCTGGGGCGGAGGAAAGCCCGATTCTGGCAATAACGGCGCTGCAGGATACGCTAAATTTGAGTATTCCGCCGACGGCAGCACATGGAAGACGCTGAGCATCAGCGTTTCCAGAGCGGAGGATCCGGTGGACGGCAGCATACCGTACTATGATACCGTCACATGGAACGGCGGGGCGATCACCGCGAAGGCTCTGCGCGTAACATTCTCCAAATTTGCATTGAACGGACCGTATCAGTGTTATGAATTCGAGGCGTACGGCGCGGAGGGAGGGGATACCCCCGGCACATCCGATCCCGAGGATCCCGGTACGTCCGAGCCAGAAGATCCGGGAGTATCGTCTGAGCCCGAAGATCCGGGTGTGTCGTCCGAGCCCGAGGGCACCGAATCCGGAGACGTCTCTTCCGAAGGCAATCAGTCCGGTGACGCGACGTCCCAGCAGGGCGGAACCGAATCCGACGAAAACGTTCCCGCAGGAGGCGACGCGCAGGAAGGCGACGGCCTCAGCGGAGGCACCATCGCCGTAATTGTTGTGGCGGTAGTTATCGTAGCGGCGGCTGCTGCGGCGGGTATCGTCGTGGCGATTAAGAAAAAGAAAAACGCCTGATTTGTGAAAATGGTCTAAGTTGACCGTGCCGGACGCGGTGAAGCGGTTTAACCGCCGCTGCCACCTCCGATTTTGTGCCGGCGGGTAGACTTGATTACAGGAAGCGCCCCAAGGTATCATCCCCGGGGCGCTTTTATAGAGCCGGACGACAGCCCGGGTGTTGCGTTCTGCGCAGTCACAGCCCGGTTCACGCGGCTTTTGAACCGAAAAAGAGGCGATTTGTAGTGTGAACACACCGCCTGACCAAAGCGCATGCAGGTTCAAGTGGACGCAGGCTGCACATAAAATAATGATGTAAAGCAGTGCGGTTTGGGGAAAATGACGAAATGTTCAAAAAAATTTTTGCGTATAACGTTGTATTTTGGTACGAGCTGTAGTATAATGTACAAAGTTTTGACAACGAGGAAGGAGAAACAGAGATGAGAATTTTGAAAAGGCTCGCGGCGGCGGCCGCGGCGGTCTGCCTGGCGTTTACCGCTTTGGGAACGTCCGCGGTGTTTGCCGCTTCCGCACCGGGCGAGGAATTTGCCGTGAGCACGGAAAACGTCACGCTTCACGGGAAATATTTTTCCAAAGCCGACGGATATGCGTTTTCCTACGGCAGCGCGGGCATTTCGGCAAACTTCACGGGTTCCGAGTTCTGGATATACGTGCCGGAGGTCCCTATGGAGGGCACAACGGTCCGCAATGTGGGCATAGCAGTGTTAGTTGATACGGATATGCCCATGGAAGCAGAAATGTTCACAATTGATAAGAGCGGGTGGATCTGCGTGGCTTCCGGTCTCTCGTCGGGAGAGCACAGCATCACCATACGCAAGCAGAGCCGCGGCTTTTTCGGGATAATGGCCTCTGATTGGTTCTGTGTCAGCAAGGTAGGGCTTGCATCAGGCGGAAAACTTCTCACCCCGGATCCTCTCAGCGACCTTGTGGTTGAGGTATATGGCGACTCCATTTCAAACGGAGACGCGGTATGGAAGACGGAAACCGGCAACGAGGCCTATACATACGGCAACTACACCGGCGTAATCGAGCGTCTGCTGGACGCCGAGGTGAGAGTGTGCGGCAACACCGGCAACGGCCTTCTGGGCTGGGTTATGGGCGAGGCGAATGGACAGCTTGATAATCTCCTTCCGCCACAGAATTGCTGGTCTGTCATAGACTCTCAGGCGGCTAACGAGCCTTATTCCCACGAGGGAGCGAACGCTGCGGACGTGGTGATAATAAACCTTGGCACCAACGATCGCAGAGAGCTCGGCAATGGGGATATGACTACGGACATGTTCCACGACGAGTATCTGCGTTTTGTCAAAGAGATAAAGACCGACTGCCCCGATGCCATAGTGATATGCACGCTGGGAGCCATGGGAGGAATAAACGAGTTCGGTGAGACGCTCCAAAGAGTGGCTGCAAACGCAAACGCATGGAACAACGGGGAAACTTTCTGCTATTTCTTTGAACTTCAGCAGTGCAATACAATAATGGGCGGTCTGGGGTACGACAACGGCCATCCTTCGAATCTTGCACACGAGATATACGGCCTTCAGCTCTCTACCCTTATAAACGAGGCTCTCGGCCTTAACAAAACCCTTCCCGAGGATATCCCCGAGGAAGCCTTCAAGCTGATGGTAGATGCCGGCGATCCTCTTAAATTTGGTACCGCCGTTGACTGCGGAGTCGCCGTGTACGGAGACGGAACCGCCGACGCACATGTGGCGGACAGAGTTATTGACGGCAATATGACTACCGGCTGGCAGCTGGGGAAAAAGACCGACATGGGAGAAAACTGCTGGGTAGGAGTCATGTTCGATACCACAGTGTCTATTGACAACATCACCATAGCTTGGGAAGATGCCACACGTCCCACCAAGGACGGCAAGGGATACAGGATAGAATACACCGCCGACGGAGAAACGTGGAAGGCTGTTTCAGGGGCGAAATTCAAGTACGGTACGCCCGAGGGAGGAAACAACTATTCGGAAGACTTAGTGACATTCACAAAAGTTGAGGCCAAAGGGATTCGCGTGGTCGTTCTTGCCAGCGACAACAACAAGGATTACGCTCCGCAGATATTTGAAATGAGCGCTGAAAGTGACGGAACATTCATTTCCGGCGACAGCTTTATGAGCGCTGCTACCGGACGGACTGACGACCTTTCGAGAGTAGAAGCAGCCGTTAAGGGAGAAAACATCACCGTTGAGCCGGACGACGATATCGGTACAAATCCCGGACCGTCGTCGGAACCCGAAACCGAAACCCCCGACACATCCTCACAGCCGACCGGCACGGTATCTGACGGACGAACCGACGGAGAAGAGGACGGCGGCAGCGGTGC
The DNA here is from genome assembly GCA_949284545.1 of uncultured Eubacteriales bacterium. Lineage (GTDB taxonomy): Bacteria > Bacillota > Clostridia > Oscillospirales > CAJFTT01 > CASDVX01. Next base: position 836 of record CASDVX010000020.1, on the reverse strand, counting down.
TGTCATTGCAATAATTGTGGTGGCAGTGGTCGTGGTTGCGGTCGTGGCAGTTGTGGCCGTGACGATGTCCAAGAAGAAAAAGAAGGCGTGATAAGAGCCTGAGAATATCCTCATCGGCTTGACGCCGGCGGGCAGGTTTTATATCCGAAACAGAAAGAGCCGCCGCAAACGGAGTTTTCCGTTTGCGGCGGCTTCATGCGCTTTATGATGTTCGCCTGCAGATACATATATAATTCGCCGTTATGACGGGGTTTGGATTTTTTCTTGGCGATTTTTAAAAACGCGCCTTTGCACCGCGCTACGTGCGGCGCAGAATTTTAAAAAGCGCGTGTCCAAAGAAAACGGCCAAATCCTTGAAAGGATAGGTAAAGGGGGAGAAAGTTCGACTCTGAAAGGAACATTGCCGCCGTGGGAGTTTGCCGCCGTGGGGAAATTGCGTCCGTGCACTTTCCAACCGTGCGGGAAATTGCATTCGCATACCGGGCGGGGCATCATGTGCGCGGGAGCTGCCGGGTCAGATTTCGCTGCCCGCGGGAGCTTTGGCATTTGCCAGCATGAGCTTTATGCGGTTTTCCTGATTTATTCTGGTAGCGCCGGCATCATAGTCTATGGCGACTATGTTCACGTCCGGGAAGGCTTCCTTAAGGGGTTTCATCTTGCCCTTGCCCACTATATGGTTGGGGAGACACCCAAAGGGCTGCGTGCATACGATGGACTTTACGCCGGCGTGTATAAGCTCCAGCATTTCGGCGGTGAGAAGCCAGCCTTCACCCATCTTTGCTCCGATACCTATAAAGCCCTTGATAAGCCGGCGGGTATCCTCGAAGCAGGACATG
>CASDVX010000019.1 GCA_949284545.1 uncultured Eubacteriales bacterium | reverse complement strand
GCAAGCACCGATACGGATGTGGCGTTCGGGGCGGTGACTGCGCGCGTTTTCGTGCGCGGAAATATGCTTGCGCTCCGCGCGGACTGCGAAAACGGTCATTTTGAATGCGATGTCTGTCCGTGCTACACCCGCGATGAGGTGGTTTCCGACGGCGAGCGCGTGAGCTACAGCGTTTTCAGAAGTCTCAGCGCCGGCTCGGACGGTGACGGTAAAATTATTTTTACCGTCACTGCGGCCGAGGGAGGCGCACTTTACCGTAAAAGCGAGGGCGAAGTCCTTGCCGACGAACGGCGCAGCGTATACACGTTTTGCCTTGACGGGTCCGGGCTTCGTAGGATTTGACATCGCCCCTATGTTACGTACGGTTTTTATGGATACGACTGTGAAGAGGTGGTAAAGGCATGGCAGAGGAAAAAAGGAACAGAATAGATTATCTTGTTTCCTTTCTGAACAAGTGCTGCGACGAATATTACAACAAAAATGCCCCTTCGATTTCCGACGCCGAATACGACGCTCTTTTCGACGAGCTGTCTGCTCTGGAAAAGGAAACCGGTTACTCTCCGGAAAATTCGCCTACGTCCCACGTGGGCTACGCCGTGGCAGGCGAGCTTAAGAAGATAGCTCACGACATACCTCTTCTCTCCCTGGCCAAAACAAAAAAGGCGGAGGATATTGTCGATATGGCTCGCGTTTCGCCGGGATATCTCAGCCTAAAAATGGACGGACTTACCGTGAAGCTGACTTACGAAAACGGCGTACTGTCCCGGGCAACAACGAGGGGCGACGGCGCTGTGGGAGAGCTTGTCACGCATACTGCCAGAACGTTTTTCGGCCTTCCGAGAAGGATACCGTTCCCGGGAAAGCTGTGTATAAGCGGCGAGGCTTTCATCGACATCCCCACGTTTGAAAGGATAAACCGGGAAATAGATAACGACGAGGAAAGGTATTCCACGCCGCGCAACCTTGCCAGCGGCTCCGTACGCCAGCTGGATTCGGCGGTTACTGCGTCGCGGCACGTGCGGTTTATGCCTTTTAACGTCCTATCGGGATTTGAAGATATCCCTCTGCGCTCACTGCGGCTGGAAAAGCTTGCACAATTTGGGTTTGACAGGATCCCTTCACTACCGGCGGATGCGAATGACGACGTGGACAGCATACGGAAAAAGCTTTTCTCCCTCAAGGAAACCGCCGCTGAAAACGGTCTTCCCATAGACGGAGTTGTTTTCAGCTACGACGACGCGGCCTTCGCCGCTTCACTGGGCAGAACCTCCCATCATTTCAGGGACGGCATTGCTTTCAAGTTCGGCGACCCGTCGTGCGAAACGGTTTTCGAGGGCATAGAATGGAATATTTCCCGTTCCGGGCAGCTCACTCCAATAGCGCTCCTCAAGCCCTGCCGCATTGACAACACTACAGTCGAGAGAGCTTCGCTCCATAACCTGACCTTTGTTTCCGGTCTTAAGCTCGTCCCGGGCGACAGGGTAAGGGTGTCAAAACGCAATATGATAATCCCCCACGTAGAAGAAAACATGTCCGCTTCGGGAAGAGATGAGTACACCCTCGAATATCCCGATAAGTGCCCGGTGTGCGGCTCCGGTACCGTAGTGAGATCCAGAGAAAGCGGCGGAAAAACCGTTCAGGTACTGTATTGTTCCAATCTTAGGTGCCCCGGAAGGCGCATAAAGGAATTCACCCATTTTGTAAGCAAACCCGCCATGAACATTGAAGGGCTGAGCGAACAGACTATCCTCAGGTTCATGTCCGCGGGTCTGCTGCGGGAGCTTTCAGATATTTTTTCTCTTCCGCAACACAAATCCGATATCATGGGCATGGACGGTTTCGGGGAAAAATCATTTGAAAATCTCGCAAAGTCCCTGTCCGCGGCGAAAAGCTGCCGTCTTTCAAACTTCCTCGTGGCGCTCAACATTCCGCTTATCGGCAGTTCGGCAGCCAGAGATATCGAGACCGCCTTCCACGGCGACGTGTCTGCCTTTCTCAATGCCGCGACGGGAGAGTATGATTTTTCCGCCCTCGAAAATTTCGGCGAGATCACAAACAGACAGATACACGCTTGGTTTTCCGACGCGGAAAACATGCGCACCGTCAGATTACTGCTGCCCTGC
>CASDVX010000018.1 GCA_949284545.1 uncultured Eubacteriales bacterium | reverse complement strand
ACACGTAAAGGTTGGAGACGGGCGTCTTCCAGCAGTCGATGGTCTGCACGCATCTGGTGGACTGGAAAACTATCTTGCCGTTGGGAAGGTAGCTCCCCTCTATGTCCGTAACCCCCGTCCCGCTGGTGAGCTGACGCACCGAGCCCGTGGCAAGGTCAAGCTCGTAAAGATGGTAATCGTCAAGGGAGTTTTTCTTCATGCTGAAAAGCACTCTTCCGCCGTCGGGAGAAACATCGGGATCCCTTATCACTCCGTCCGGAAGGTCTATGAGCACCTGCTCGGAGCTTTCTATGCCGGTGGAACTCTCCTGAAGAGTGAGAAGAACAAGCTGGGAACCCGGGAAAAAGTTTACCTCGTTGCCCTCGGGGCTTCCCTTGTCGTCGCTCACTGCCTCGGTGTAGGCGTAATGGCTGCCGCCCAGGGCTTTGTTTTTAACTACTATATAGGCGTTTGCAAAATCATACAGCGCTTTCATGGAGGAATATCTGCGCAAAGTCATGGCTTCCGCATATATCCTCATTATCTCGTGCACGTCTCCGGCGGTATACGCCTCAGCCACGCGCGACATGTACGTGCCGTCGCTCAGGGATTTTAACCCCGCTTCGGCTGCAAGGTACATTGTCGCCAACCGGCTGCTGTCTTTACCCAGCCCGTTTAAGGACACGCCCGCCGCCTCTGCGTCGGATATGAGCATAGCCATCTCCGCCGGATATTCCTTCTCAAGCCCCGCTTCTTTGGAATCCCACAGGGTGTACGCGTGATCGGAGGTGGCTGCCGCATACAGCGCGTCCGCCCAGGCGCTTTCCTCCGCCGACGCCTTCGGCAGGCCGATGTCCGGCAATATTCCGAAGACCATTATCACCGTCATGAACAGCGACAGTAACTTGACCGCCCTTCCAGTGGTTTTTTTCACACAGATACCTCCTTTTCAGTATGCGTGAACCGAATTAAGCAGATTTACACCGAAAAACGTTCCCAGCAGGGCGATGAAGCCCACCATTTGAACTATGTTGGCAACGGTACTGCGGTGCTTCGTCCTCATAAGGTGCAGAAATCCCAGGTATATGAGCCATGTCACCAGCGAAAACGTCTCTTTTGCGTCCCATGCCCAATAAATGCCCCACGCTTCCTCCGCCCATACGGCCCCGAGGCACATACCCAGCGTCATAAACGGCACGGCTATGCGTATCAGCTCGTGAGCTGCGCTCAGGCATCTGTCTTTTTTCTCCCATGAGGCGAAAAACATTATCCCCATTATAAAGCTTACCCCGCACATGGCATAAGCCACGCAGTAGCTTATCACATGGGGCACGAAAAACGGGGAGTCAAGCGCCGGGTTCAGCGACCAGTCAAGGCTTCTGTCCATAAACAGCGTCCCTACCAGCGATATCCCGCAAAGGGATGGGAACGCCCACTTCATCCAGTCGAGACCCGGCTCGGTTTTCGCAAGAAAAAGCTCTATCGGAAGCACTACGAGAGGCAGCACCGACAAAACATGGTACATGTTTGCAAAAGGAGCGTGACCGCCGGATACCCAGTTGATGATGAATATTACCGCGTTCACAGTCCATGCGCTTACAAAAAACGGCTGCGCGGCGCGGGGCTTTTTCGCGGCAAACAGCACCGCGGAAGCAAAATATCCGGCGGCTCCCGCAATTATCAGGGCCGTGGCAACGCTTTCATTCACCATCCGCCCCACCTTCCTTTCGTCCGCGCGGGCGGAAACACAGCAGGAACGTGCCTATGGGGCACAGGATAAGTCCCGCTGTGGCGAATCCCACCGCCGGGTCGCGTTTTACCTGAAAATTGACCGCCGTGGCCATACCGCTGTCCGTCATTTCGGCGGAATAGCTCATAAGGTATATCTTCCACCCGTTGTGGACGGCGGGGTTGTTTACCGACACCGTCTCGACCCCTCCGTCGGAAAACGCTATCTCCGCGGCGTACTGCTTCACAGCCGGGTATTCCCCGTCCCAAGTGAGGAGCAGATTCTCATACTGTATCTGAGTTTTCAGGCTTCCGTCCTCGCCGTAGGCGCACTCGGCGGGAACGTTTCCGTATCTTCCGCAGTCGAACCCGCTCTCCGTAAGCTCTGCCGTACCTTTTTCCTCATATCCGCTGCCGCCCAGCACGGCGTAAGTGTATCTGTACGGGTGATAGGATATCTCAAAGCCGCTGCACTCCACGGCAAACGGCATTTCCATAGTCCGGACAGCGCCGTCATCGCTCTCCTCGTACGCTACGCGTGAGGACTGCCCCCCGGCATAAAGGCTCATCACTCCCATGCTCCCCCACACATACCAGACGAACGCCGACGCCAGAAACAGCACAAGGCCCAGATGGCATATGAGAAACCCACAGTTTTTAAGCGTGAGCCATCTTTTCGAAAAGCAGCATATCACAGTCAGAAAGGCAAGCAGCGCAAGTCCCGATATCGTAAACGGATCGTCATATACAGGAAGTTCTGTCAGCTCCGCGAGCAGCACCGCGGCAAACATCATCGCCGCGAAAACAAGGATGGCTATCACCGAAATTCTGAGTCGTGTTTTCATGGCGCCGCTCAATACTTTATCTTAAGATCGGTGGCTTTTTCATTGTTCCCGTAAGAAATGCTCACCACGTAATACGCTCCATCCTTCAGGTCCTCCGGCACTTTTATGTCTAAATCTATCCACTCTGTGTAATTCTTATCCAGCTTGGACGTTTTTTTGCTCTTTCTGGCAAGAGACGTTCCGTCGCCGTCGAACAGCTCGAATGTCACCGTCGCCGACTGCTCCCCGGGTGCAAGCCTCCTTATCTCCACGGACGCTATCGTCGTACCGGACTTGAGAGCCATCTGCGTACGGGTCCCGTCCTCCGCCTCGGATATCACGGAGGTGACTCCGAATTCCTCCCCCTCGGCTCCTATCGACAGAACATATTGTTCAAGGTCGCGCAGCTCCTCCTCAGTAAGATGGCTGGTTTTGCCGTGCCTGTCGTCCTTGTTGTATGTGGTAAGGACGTCGTAGATGGTGGCGGCCTTGCCGTTGTACAGGTACGGACCGGTACGCCATATCTCCAGCAGTGTGGGAGTATCCAGCACGCTCACAGTCTGACTTGCCCCATCTGTCTCAGGATCCACGGTCCCCACGTCGTACATGTGCAGGTCCGTAAAATATGGCGCCGGGTGGCAGTATGCGCAACCCACCTCGGGACTCTCGAACAGCTTTTTGCCCCTCGCGGCCGATTCCGAAAGGGTCCCGTCCCTGTTAAGATACGGGCTCTGGACAGGTTCAAAGGATTTTATATACTCGTCAAGCGCTTTGAGGGTTTCCTCGTCCACGTCGGAAAATTCTATGTACTTCATGCCCGCTCTCGTAGCCGTTTCTGCGTCCGCACGGATACCGGTTATCATTTCCGGAGGTGTGCGATAGCTGTAAAGCAGCGATTTTGTGCTCTTGGAATTTCCTATTCCGTCGTTAAGGTTATCCCAGTTGACCCCGTCGGCCCTGCCCTCCGGGTGGCACGAGGCACAGGTCTGCCAGCCTTGATAGCACAGCCGCCCGTCGTTCCAGACAATTTCTCCCTTGCGCAGTATGTTTTCTTCGGACTGTTCCCCGAGAGACAGCTCGTAACGCTCGGAATTGTCTATCCTGAATTTTACCACGTTGCCGGTAAAGTACTGACAAACGTAAAGATAATCTCCGCCGGATGTTATGGCGCGCGGTCCGACCCCGGGCATGTCTATGCGCACTCTTCCCCCGTCAAGGAATGCAAGATCATCTTCCGGGGGAGTGTCGTCTGCATTTACTGATGACAGCTTCGAAATCATGTACTGATAGTGTATCAGTTCTACCTGATTTGTCCCCGCAACTGCCACCGCTATGTATTCCCCTCCCGGAGCCACGGTAACGCCGTAGGGGTTGGCCGCGCCTTCGTCCACTCCGTCAAGAAGCACAGAATGGTACAGAGTCTTGTCTTCAGTGCTGACAAGGGATATCGCGTTGGTGTTTATCCACCCGCGGTCAAGCTGCGTGGTGGGGTATGCGTACCTCGCTATGATGTGGGTGGCGATTATGTACTTCCCGTCCGGCGACACGCACATATCCTTAAGCGAAGTTGCCCCGTTTGTAAGCTGTATGTCCGTCATGTTCCCGTCAGGAGACACCGCGGTTATGACGCTTCCCACCACGTCCTCAGTCATTGCCTGCTCGGGAAGATGCGCCCCTACGTACAGCGTCCCGTCGGATGTCACCGCCAGGGCGATAGGTTCTCTCAGGTCGCATATGGTATCGTCCACTGTGTTTTTCGACGTATCTATCACCGACACGTTGCCCGTGAAACGGTTGGCGACATACAGTTTGCTTCCGTCGGGCGAAAGGACCGGACTCACAGGCGTGTGTCCAACGTCTATCTCGGCTTTCTTTTTCAGCTTGCCGTCAAGGACGAACACCTTTCCCTCCGCTTCTCCCGCGGTGACGTATATGGTCCCGTCGGCCGAAACGCATATTCCGCCGGCTGTCCCGTCGGTCTCAAATTCGGCGACCACCCTGCCGTCTCCGTCCAACTTGTAAACCCGGTTTTTACCTGCGTCCGTAACCGCTATCCCGTCCGACAGCACCGCCACGTCGGAAGGAGATATATACGACAGGTTCAAATCAGTTTCCTTTTTCCTGCATCCCGCAATAATCAGCACCGCCGCCACGGTAACGGCAGCAGCGGTTATCCCGGCGGCCCATGTAAGCGTTTTTTTGATCGGCAAGCGGCCGAGCCCGATACTTTTATGCATTCTCTTACCTCCCAGTCAAAACGTGTTATCCTATGTCTTTGCCGTTTATAATTACCTCCGTGAAGCCCGACCATTTGCCCATATCAGGACTCACCATGTTTGAAAATGTCACCGATGAAGTAACTACAGGGCTGTCAAGCGTGAAAGTCTGCCCTTCCGCCGTCTGGTCCAGCGCCGCGGTGCCTATCAGGGCTCCGTCGTCGTCAAATATATCGCAGGAGGTCCAGTTTACATCGTGAGGAAAATCGGCGCGCACGTAAAACGTCACCGAGCTTATCTCGCACTCTCTGCCAAAGTCTATCCTGAATTCAAGCCCGTCTTTCCGGTCGGGTCCCCATGACTGGTAAGGATATCTCCCGTGCCCGGTGTTCTGTGTAAAGCCGTCCACGGCGTTGCGCGCGAGAAAATCAGGGTCGCTGCCCCCGCTGTATTCGTTATTGGCAGCTGCGTGGGGAAAATCGGCGTTCGCCTTGTAATCATACGGGTTAAGGGCGATGTTCCTATTTCCCATGAGCTCTTCGTCCGAAGGGATCGAGGCAGCGGCGGTAAATCCTTTCGCGAACGTCCCGTCGGGGTAGTCGCGCTGAGGAGTCTCCTCAGGTACCATAAAATCATATTGCCCGTCGGCAACGTAAAGCACCGTTTTGTTCAGTCCAAATGCCTCCAGCGATACATACGACGAACCCGTCACGGTCACGCGCAGTATGTCTCCCGGGGTAGGCGCAGATTCCCAGCTGATTTCGGCGGCGCTCCGGCCCGAACCGCATGTAAGCTCCGAACCGTCCTTTGCTAGATACTGTATCACCACGGACGTCTCCTTTTCCTCTGCCGACGAGCTTCCGCCTTCTGTACCGCCGCACCCGGCCGCAGTCAGGCACATGACCGCTGCAAAAAACAAAGACAGGAATTTTTTCATTTCCGTGCCGCCTTTCGTAAAAAATTAACATTTTTCCACATGTTGTACATCGTTATATACGTTTTTATATACATTATTATAACAGTTATTAACCCCCTGTCAATAAAAATTGTCGATTCGTTCTGCATTTTGGGCATGAATCATTCCTCCGTTTAGGCAAAGCATGTGTTGACCCGCCGGTTCTTTTGTGATATAACACTCTGGACATACCGGTACCGCATGCGCGGTCTAACAAGGAATCAGGTGAAAACCCTGAGCGAGCCCGTCGCCGTAAATGAGTAACGGGCGCCGCTGTCGCGCGTACTGCAAGCGCGCGAGACAAGCCATTGGGATAAAACCCGAGAAGGCGCGACGCCCTCATGAGCCGGAAGACTTGCCGTGTGTCAGCCGTTTTTGAAAATCAGGCTGCGAGCGCCGGTCTTCTTTTCAGAAAGACGGAAAAAAACAAAAGGAGAAATGAATCATGAAAAAACACGCGAAGATTTTTCTTTCATCGTTTTTAACACTGATGCTGATTGCAGCGGCATGTCTTGCGCTTACCTCCTGCGAGGAAGCACCCGAGGGCGGAAGTTCCTCGCCTTCTTCAAACGGTTCTTCCGTATCGGACGCTTCCGCGGAAGAAACTCCGTCTGACGCCGAGGGACCAGTATCGGTCGGCGAAGGTGATATTGAATTTCTTTTCACCGTAACGTTTCTTGACGGAAGCACCGAAGAATACTCCGTTTCCACGGACAAGCAGTATGTAGGAGAGGCCCTGCAGGATGCCGGGCTTATTTCCGGTACCCAGGGGCAGTACGGTCTCTATGTGGACACGGTATGCGGCGAAAAGCATGTTTTTGAGGATGACGGCAAATACTGGGCGTTTTACATTGACGGAGAATATGCGATGACCGGCGTGGATCTTACCGAGGTCGCCGCAGGAACGCTGTATGAATTCAAGGCGGAATAATGAAATATATTGACACCCGTTGGACGGTACGTATCCCGCGCACCGCGCAGCTCGTTCTTTTTGCCGTACTGGGCGCGCTGATGTTTATATCCAAGATAGTCATGGCGGGGCTGCCGAACATACATCTTGTGGGCGTCCTGACAATGGTGTATACTCTGGTGTTCCGGGAAAAGGCCCTTGTTCCCATCTATGTTTATGTCTTTCTGGTGGCGTTTGACTACGGCTTTTCTCCCTACTGGATAGCTAACCTGTATATATGGCTTGTCCTGTGGGGAGCCACAATGGTGCTGCCCAGACGTATGCCGGCGTTTGCGGCCGTTGCGGTTTACATGACGGTATGCGGTCTTCACGGGTTACTTTTTGGGGTTCTGTGGTCTCCCACTCAGGCGCTGCTTTTCGGGCTGAACTTTTCTCAGACGGTTGCGTGGATAGCGGCCGGATTTGTTTACGATGTTACCCATGCGGTGAGTAATTTCTGTCTCGGCACACTTATAGTGCCTCTTTCCGCGGTATTGGGAAAATGCGTATCAAAATCCGGTGCGCTGTGATTCTTTCGGATGATCCTATCACGTGCCGGAATATTCAAAAAAGAAAAACGGGCGCGGTGAATGGCAACGCCAGATAAGGAAGTATTTATGTAAGGGGTACGGTGTAACTCAGAAAATGGGTTACGCCGTACCTTTTTGTTATGCTACAAAGCGGAAGTCCTGCGGGTTTTCCCGTATTTCCTGCATCATAGCAAGGATTTCCTGCTCGGTGGGAATGTCTATCATCCCCGCCGCCGTGAAGTAAATATCCACCTTCACATAGCAGTGACCGCTTGACTTGTCGTTGTTGTGGACTTCAATACGCTCAATCAGCGAGTTTACAAGCGTTGGGATAAGCTCCGCAATATCCGTCAGCTTACGAAGTGTTCGGAGCAGCAGCCTTAAATCCGTAACCTTCTGCTTTGCTTCCTGCAAGGTCTTTTGACTGTCGGCAACCTCCTGTGTCAGCGCTTTCTGCTCTTTTTCGTAGCTTTGGAGCATTTTGGAAAAGCGTTCATCAGAGAGTATGCCGCTTGCGTTCTGCTCGAACACCTTTTCAATCAGCCTGTCGATTTCGGCAATTCTCTTTGTGCCCTGTTCCACTGTCTGCTCCAGCCTTTTGTGTTTATTC
>CASDVX010000017.1 GCA_949284545.1 uncultured Eubacteriales bacterium | reverse complement strand
GCCGCAGACGGTAATCCCCGGCCGGCAGGCGGGGCGCAAGCCGCGCACGCTCAGACAGGCGCAAGGCAGAAGCCGCATTCCGCAGACGGGCGGGCGGGGCGGTGGTGAAGCGGAGCTGCGTCCCGCAGACGGGCGGGGCGGCGGTGAAGCGCAGCTGCGTCTCCCGGGCGGGGCGGCGTTCTCTGCCCTTCACCTGCGGAGACCTCGGGCGGGCGGCGATACAAAATCCTCGGCTGGGCGGATGATGCAGCCAAAGCAAAAAGCGGCTGCCGCGCTCTGCTGACAGCCGCAGACGGTAATCCCCGGCCGGCAGGCGGGGTGCAAGCCGCGCACGCTCAGGCAGGCACAAGGCAGAAGCCGCATTCCGCGGGCGGGCGGAACCGGCGGACGAACAAAATCAGCCGACGATCAGCTCACATCCGGCAGGATGTTTCCCTGCGTCCCGCGGACGGGCGGGCGGCGGGAAGCGGAGCTGCGTCTTCCGGGCGGGGCGGCGTTCTCTGTCCTTCACCTGCGGAGACCTCGGGCGGGCGGCGATACAAAATCCGCGGCTGGGCGGATGATGCAGCCAAAGCAAAAAGCGGCTGCCGCGCTCCGCTGACAGCCGCAAACGGCAATCCCCGGCCGGCAGGCGGGGCGCAAGCCGCGCACGCTCAGGCAGGCACAAGGCAGAAGCCGCATTCCGCGGGCGGGCGGAACCGGCGGACGAACAAAATCAGACGACAATCAGCTCACATCCGGCAGGATGTTTCCCTGCGTCCCGCAGACGGGCGGGCGGCGGGAAGCGGAGCTGTGTCTCCCGGGCGGGGCGGCGTTCTCTGCCCTTCACCTGCGGAGACCTCGGGCGGGCGGCGATACAAAATCCGCGGCTGGGCGGATGAAGCAGCCAAAGCAAAAAGCGGCTGCCGCGCTCCGCTGACAGCCGCAAACGGCAATCCCCGGCCGGCAGGCGGGGCAATTCGGGATCATCCCCCGCGCCGGGCAAAGGAGTTTACCGCCCTTTCAAGCCTTTCCAGCCCGTCCTCAAGGACATCCGACGGGCACGCCGCGTTCATCCTGAGGAATCTGTTCCCGTCGCCGCCGAACTGTCCTCCGGCGGACAGGTAAAGCCCGGTCTTCTCCCGTATATATCCCGCCAGCAGTCCGCTGTCCTGTGTGAGCTTTCCGCAGTCCAGCCACAAAAGGTAGGTGGACTCCGAGGGCACCGCTTTCATTCCCGGGACGCGGGTTTTTATAAACTCAGCCGCGGCGCGTTTGTTCTTGCTCACATACTCCCTGAGGGAATCCAGCCAGTCGCCGCCCTCTGTAAACGCCGCCACCGCGGCCTGCACCGCGAAGGCGTTGGGCTCGGCTATCTCGTCGTTGTTCAGCCCCCTGCTCACCCTGTGCCTTAAAATCGGGTCGGGCACCGCCACCGCGGCGGTCTGGAGCCCCGCTATGTTGAAGGCCTTGGATGGGGACACGCAGGTGACGCTTACCCTCCTGCATTCCTCCGATACCGACGCGAAGGGCACGTACCCCCTGCCGGGCTCGGTGACGTCGCAGTGTATCTCGTCGGATACCACAGTCACCCCGTGCCTTGCGCAGAGCTCTCCTATCCTTTTGAGGGTGTCTGCATCCCATATGTTCCCCGTGGGATTGTGAGGGTTGCAGAGTATCATCATGGAGGTCTGGGGGTCCGCCAGCTTTTCCTTTAGGTCCTCAAAGTCCGCAAAATACCTTTCCCCGTCGTAACGCAGGGGGCTTTCAAGAACCTGACGGCCGTTGTTTATTATGCTGTTGAAAAAAATGTTGTAGACAGGGGTCTGTATGACCACCTTTTCCGCGGGCCTGGTAAGCCTTCTCACCACCGAAGACAGGGCGGGAACGACCCCGGTGCAGAAAATAAGCCATTCCTCCCTTAGCCTGAATCCGTGACGCGTTTCCCACCAGTCCGCGTAGGCTTTCGCCCATTCCTCCGGCACCGTGGAGTACCCGAATATCCCGTGGGCAGCCCTCTTCATCACGGCTTCCCTCACGGGCGGCGCGGTGGGAAAATCCATGTCCGCCACCCACATGGGAAGCTCGTTTTCCTCCACGTCCCATTTGAGCGAATGGGTCCCCCGGCGGGATACAGGGGTATCAAAATCGTATTTCATGCCCTGTCCCCGCCCTTTCCCGTAACGGCGGGCGCGGCGGCTTTGCCGCACACTATCCTGGTTTTGGAAGTGTCCACGCAGTCCTCCTCCATTATGAGCTCGCCTATGCTTTCGGCGCAGATTATCCCGGCGAGAGGGTTTTTAACGCTGTCTATCCCGCCGGATATCTCCGCGTCCACCGTGGAGTATTCAAAGGCGAGAGTGGTATTTATCAGCTTGCAGTTTCTCAGTACAAGGTCCTGAGCGTAGCAGAGGCCCTGAAGGCTCTCAATCGTGCAGTTTATGAGGGTCAGCCCCTTCGAGTTCCAGCCGAGATATTCCCCGGATATGAAAGAATCCCTCACGGTGACGTTTTCGCTGTTCCAGAAAGCGTCCTTTGAAAGCAGTTTCGAATTGCTTATTTCCGCGTTCCTTACCCCGTCAAAGGAATAATTGCCGTAAAGCGTCAGCCCGTCGGCCCTTATATTCTCGCTGTTCATGGCGAAATAATCCCCTTTTGCGGTGACGTTTTCCAGCGTCACCCGGCGGCAGCTCCACAGGGTTTCGGCGGCGTTGGCAAAAGAAACGTTTTTTATTGTCAGGTCTTCGCAGCGGCGGAAATTTTTCGGCGCCTCCACGGCGCAGTCCCTCACCGAGACGTTTTCGGAATACCATACCCCCGCCCGCGCGGTTTCAAACCAGGTGCAGTTTTCCACATCCGCGTTCCTTGAGTACCACAGCGGGTACTTCCATTTGAACATGCTGTTTCTGAGCTTTATGTCCCGGCTCTCCTTAAGGGGTGATTCCCCTTCGTCAAAGACAGTGTCCTCTATGTCCAGAGACTCGCCTCTGAAAAGGGCGCGCTCGCCCCGGAAAAATCCCCTGCGTATATTCTCGGCCTTTTTCACACACACCACCCCTTAACCTTTCGGGTAACAGTATAAACCATTTGGGCACGTTTGTTCAAGGGTTTTGTTTGTCGCATTTGTACGTATCCCTCCCCGGCCGGTTTCCCGAAGCGGTCGGATTATTATATGTTTGACAAATCCTCTGTAAAAATGATAAAATGCTCCTATCCGCAGACTGGTCCGAAAGTCCCTCCCGCGGGCAGTCTTACAAGCATACACGGGGGCGTTTTCATGCGTATATTTTCTTCTGCCGGGGAGCTTACCGGCAAGACTCCGCTTCTGGAGCTGAGAAACATCGAAAGGGAATACGGGCTGAAAGCCTCCCTTCTGGCTAAACTCGAGGGCTTTAACCCTGCCGGCTCCTCCAAGGACCGTGTGGCCAAAGCCATGCTGGACGCAGCGGAAAAGGACGGCCTTATAAAGCCCGGCTCCGTGATAATAGAGCCGACCAGCGGCAACACGGGGATAGGCCTCGCCGCCGCCGGGGTGCCGAGAGGGTACAGGGTGATAATCGTCATGCCGGACAGCATGTCGGAGGAACGCCGCCTGCTGATGAAGGCCTACGGCGCGGAGCTTGTGCTCACCCCCGGTGCGGAGGGCATGGCGGGAGCGATAAAAAAGGCCGGGGAGCTTGCAAAAAGCATTCCCGGGGCCTTCATACCCGGGCAGTTCACGAACCCGGTGAATCCGGAGACACATTTTAAGACCACCGGGCCCGAGATATGGGAGGACACAGGCGGCAGGGTTGATATCTTTGTGGCCGGCATCGGCACGGGCGGCACGGTGACGGGAGCGGGAAGGTACCTTAAAAGCATGAACCCCGGCGTCAGGGTAGTGGGCGTGGAGCCCGCGTCGTCGCCGGTGCTTTCCGGCGGGAAGCCGGGCCCTCACGGCATACAGGGCATCGGTGCGGGTTTCGTCCCCGCTGTTTTCGACAGGTCGGTCTGCGACGAGATAATCCCCGTGTCCGACGGGGACGCGTTTTCCGCGGGCAGGCTCATGGGGCTCCGGGAAGGGGTGCTGGCGGGTATTTCCTCCGGCGCTGCGCTCCACGCGGGGATATGCGTTTCCCTCCGCCCGGAAAACGCGGGTAAAACCGTGGTGGTGCTCATGCCCGACGGCGGCGACAGATACCTTTCCTCGCCCATGTTCAAATGTCTGTGACCGCGTTTGACACCGCCGCAAGCGGGCGGTGACCTTTTCCGAAGGGGTGTAACGGTATAATCATGAAGATAACGGATATTCTCTCCCGGGGTACGGCTTCCCTCTCCTTCGAGGTGTTCCCGCCCAAAACGGAGACCAATTTTGACAGCGTGAAGGCGGCGACGGAGGAAATCGCCTCCTTTTCCCCGTCGTTTATGAGCGTGACCTACGGCGCGGGAGGAGGCACCAGCCGTTTTACGCTGGATATAGCGAAAAATATCATGGAGAGGTACGGGGTGCCCACTCTCGCGCACCTCACCTGCGTTTCCTCGAGCCGTGAAACGGTGAGGGCAAGGATAGCGGACATAGCCGCCTCAGGGGTGGAAAACGTCATGGCGCTGAGGGGGGATATCCCGCCGGAGCTTGAAAACTCCGACCGCTCCCGCTGGGATTACAGGTACGCGGTGGACCTTGTGCGTGAGCTGAAAGCCTGCGGGCATGAGCTGTGCATAGGCGGCGCGTGCTACCCGGAAATACACCCCGAGAGCGCAAACCAGCGGGAGGATATACTACGCCTTAAGGAAAAGGTGGACGCGGGCTGCGACTTTCTCACCACGCAGATGTTTTTCGACAACAACCTTCTTTACAACTTTCTGTACAAGATACGGGAGGCGGGAATAACCGTCCCCGTGATACCCGGGATAATGCCCATAACCAACGCAAAGCAGGTGGAAAAGGCGATAAAGCTCTCAGGCTCCTTCATGCCCCAGCGCTTCAAGAGCCTGGTGGACAGGTTCGGCAGCGATCCCGCCGCCATGAAGCAGGCGGGTATCGCCTATGCAACCGACCAGATTATCGACCTGTACGCAAACGGCGTCCTGAACGTCCACGTTTATTCCATGAACAAGCCGGATGTGGCGCTGAAGATAAAGGAAAACCTGTCCGATATCCTGGGAAAGCCGTCCCCGGTGTGAGCTGTCCCGGAGCGGGCGGACGGGTCCGGGAGAAAAATCATCTTCGCGCGCGGTGCCGTCCCCGGGCGGACCGGGCGGGGCACGGAGCTCCCATCTCCCGTGCTGCGGGCTGACGGGCGCGCGGCTCCCCTTTTCCGTGCTGCGGGCTGACGGTGGATATCCGGGAGGCATACGCGTCCCCGGCGCGGGCTGATGCCGGGGCGTCGTTTTAAGCCCCTGTGCCCGTTCTGAGTGTTTGCGGCGGCGGTGGCGGGACGGGCGGGACAGCCCGTCGTTTTATATGAATACGAAAGGCGGCTCCGTTTGTGCGGAGCAGGGTGGATATATGGATTTCAGAGAATTTCTTTCCTCTCACAACGTTTTTCTGGACGGCGGCATGGGTACCATGCTCCAGCAGTCCGGGCTCGCGCCGGGCGAACGTCCGGAGCTGTGGAACATCTCCCGGCCGGACAGGGTGCGTGACATACACCTGGCGTATTTTGACGCCGGGTGCAACGTGGTGTGCATGAACACCTTCGGCGCAAATCCCCTGTCCTTTCCCGGCGGGGAGCTTGAAAAGGTCGTTTCCGCCGCCGCGGAAAACGCGAAGGCCGCCCGGGACGCCTGCCGCACGCCGGGAGAAAAATTCATTGCTCTGGATGTGGGACCCACCGGCAGGCTGCTAAAGCCCTACGGCGACCTTGATTTTGAGGATGCCGTTTCCCTCTTTGCCGAGACCGTGCGGATAGGGGTCTCCTGCGGCGCGGACCTGATATTCATAGAGACCATGAGCGACAGCTACGAGACCAAGGCCGCCCTTCTCGCAGCAAAGGAGAACAGCTCCCTTCCCGTGCTGGTGTGCAACGCCTACGGGGAGGACGGCAAGCTCATGACGGGGGCGACTCCCGAGGCCATGGCGGCGCTTATCGAGGGCATGGGCGCAGACGGGGTGGGGGCAAACTGCTCCCTGGGTCCCCTTCAGCTTGCGCCCGTTGCGGAAAGGCTGCTGGCCTGCTCGGGAATACCCGTGATACTCAAGCCCAACGCCGGGCTGCCCAGGACCGTGGGGAACGATACGGTCTACGACGTGCCGCCTGAGCTTTTTGCAGAACAGGTATGCAGGCTCATGGAAAAGGGCGTGCGCGCGGCGGGAGGCTGCTGCGGCACCACTCCCGGCCACATCGCCGCTCTGGTATCCCTCGCAAAGGAGCTGCCCGTGCGCCCGCCGGAGAGCAAAAGCTCCGCCGTGGTTTCCTCATATACCCATGCGGTCACCATAGGCGGCGACCCCGTCCTGATAGGCGAACGGATAAACCCCACGGGCAAAAAGCGCCTCAAGCAGGCGTTTATCGACGGGGACACGGAATATATCCTCAGGGAAGGCCTTTCCCAGCAGGAAAAGGGCGCCCACATCCTTGACGTGAACGCGGGCGTGCCCGGCATAAACGAGAAAGAGGTCCTTGCGTCCACCGTGGCGGCGCTTCAGGCGGTCACAGACCTTCCCCTTCAGATAGACACCTCCGACCCTTCCGCCATGGAGGCGGCCCTGCGGGTCTATAACGGCAAGGCCCTCATAAATTCCGTGAACGGCAAGGAGGAAAGCATGAGCGCGGTCTTCCCGCTGGCGAAAAAATACGGGGGCGTGGTGGTGGCCCTCACCCTCGACGGGGACGGTATTCCGTCCACCGCCGAGGGAAGGCTTGAAATCGCCCGGCGGATAGTATGCAGGGCGGCGGAATACGGGATACAAAAAAAGGACATTATCTTCGATACTCTCGCCATGGCCGTGAGCGCGGACCCGGGAGCGGCAAGGGTCACCCTCCGCGCCCTGAGGCTGATAAGGGAAGAGCTCGGCTGCCCCACGTCCCTGGGGGTCTCGAACGTCTCCTTCGGGCTTCCCGCAAGGGGGGCGGTAAACGGGGCGTTTTTCGCCATGGCTCTGGAAAACGGGCTGTCCGCCGCCATAGTCAACCCGTTTTCCCCGGAAATAATGAAGGCCTATCATTCCTTCAGGCTCCTGTCCGGGCTTGACCCAAACTGCGCGGGCTTTATACGCGCGGCGGAGGATTTCGCCCCCGAGACGGCGGACAGGGCCCCTGCCGGGGCCGGTTTATCAAGGTCCGCCGCCGGGACGGAGCCGGGAGAGGATGCGTCGTCGCTGCGCACGGCTGTCATGAAAGGGCTCAAGGAACAGTCGGCTGCGGCGGCGTCCTCCCTTCTTTCCCGCGTTTCCCCCATGGACATAGTCAACGGAGAGATAATACCCGCCCTGGACGAGGTGGGCAAGGGCTTCGAAAGCGGCAGGATATTCCTTCCTCAGCTCCTCATGAGCGCGGAGGCCGCGAAAAGCGCCTTCGAAAAAATAAAGGAATTCACCCTCTCCCACGGGGTCAGGTCCTCCGGAAAAGGGAAATTCGTAATAGCCACGGTCCACGGGGACATACACGACATAGGCAAGAACATAGTCAAGCTGCTCCTTGAGAACTACGGGTTCGACGTTATCGACCTGGGCAGGAACGTCCCTCCCCGGACGGTGGCGGACTGTGTCGCCGCAAATCACGCGCCGGTGGCCGGGCTCAGCGCTCTCATGACCACCACAGTCCCCGCCATGGAGGAGACCATACGCCTCATACGGGAACAGGCGCCCTGGTGCAAGATAGTCGTGGGCGGCGCGGTGCTCAACAGGGAATACGCCGCGCGGATAGGCGCGGATATGTACGCGAAGGATGCGATGGAGACGGTAAGGTACGCGGAATCGGTAACAGGAACCGGCGGAAAAAACGAGGATCCCGGGACGTAAAGCGTGGTCTTTTAAAAAAGCGGAAACCGAATAGGGTAAACACAACCCGCAGACTCGTTTGAATCTGCGGGTTTGCGTTCTCATATCATGTTTTTGTTTTGATCGTCTATCACAAATACCATAGGCGGTGTCCCGTCTTTCGCATCGAGATCTTCAGACGCTATAGCTTTTTTCATAAACGCCATCGGTATTGCATGGCAGGAATACTGCCTGAATTTAGCAACTCTTCCAACAAGGTGCGCAGGTATTTCAATTTTTAATTGAGGAAAAATCTCCCGAAGCCAAGGCTCAAGTATATCCGCCATGAAATGCATATGCTCAATTCGTATTTTATCGAGAATCCTGTATTCATCCGGTGTTATCATCGGAAGATTGACAAACGGTTTGCCATCTATACTGCCTAATATTCCACACTCGGTTAGATGCGGAATATCTTTACAATACATCAAATTAAACCCCGTATTTTCAAACGGAATTCCTCTTGAAATAATATATAGAAGTTTGGCAAGTTCGTCATCTTGCATTTCAATTGGTCCATGTTGATATTTGTTTAAGTCAGGTTGGGTGTCATAAATCTTCAAATCAATCGACTTTGCATTAAGAAAACCTTCAAAATACGCTCCTCTAAAACCACCGTAACAATATTTTGCAAAACGATAATTTTCAAAATCAAAATCCTGTGGATACTGTGAACCCATAGCGATCCACCTGCCACCGTCCGGACGCTGTGGGTAGTTTTCTTTTGACGGAACAATTCGTTGCGTAGCTGTATAAATCGCCGATGAAAATAAATGCAGGATGAAATAATACTCCAGCTTTTTTCTTTTTTCTTCCGTAAGTTGCGAAAGGAAATTCGGAGTCCGCAATTTTCCAAGATATTCGTTTACACTACGCAAAATATCCGTGTAATGAGTTTTTACAAGCGCAATCTCCACATCTAAGCTTTTTAGAAGTTGCTCCGGTTTTGCAATCATAAAATCAGTAAAATATTTATTCCCAACCGCTTTCATTAATTCCGATGCAACAAGATCATGAACAGCATTTTCTATGTATGCAGTAGGAACGCCCAATGCTTTTGCAATTTCTACACATGTTATAGGCTTTTCATAAGCCACAATTAAAATATTTTGTTTCATTAAGTCATTTGCTACAAGAGACCATGGTTCATCGTGAAATCCTTGGCAACCATAGCAGCTGATCTCAAGCCTTTCCGGTTGATAACTTTGTTTTTCGTAAGATTCCATTTCATCAAACCCTTTCCGCATTTGTTCTCTGCCGCACGAAAGGCGGGAAAGCACTGTACCTTTGGGTATACCGAGGCTGTCGGCAATGTCCTGAACTTTTTCACCGTGCAGATAATGGCGTATGATGACGGTACGATACTTCTCCGCGAGATAGGCTACTTCTCTGCGAATTGATACGGCGTTCGGTCTGTCGTCTGTTTCGTCTGTTTCGTTTGTTTCCCATGGCTCCGATTCCTCCGGAATAAGGTCAATACTGACGGTTGGCAACTTGTACTTCTTTCTCAACATATCAAAGTACTTATTGTTCAGCACACTACTGAGCAATAGTTTCATATCCATAATTTCTTTTGGATATTGCAGGGCAGCAAGCAGCACTTCTTGTGTTAAATCCTCGGCATCATTCAGGTTTCCGCACTTCTTCAGTGCGATACGGAACAAATACTCCATATAATTTTGAATTTCTGATAACTGCATTTGTTCACCCCGTTTGAAAGCTTTCACCTATAAGTCGCGGATTTTGGATTTGATTCGGTCAATTTTCAAAGTATCTCTACCAATATATACACAAACTCCGTTTCAAACTGCTTTTCGAGTTTTAGCCTTGTTGCGTTGAAATATCTGCAAATATTGTCAGGATTGTCGGGATACACCTTAATTCTGCTAATCCCTGTATCAATATACTCATCTTGGCTTCTATCAATGGGCAGCACAAACCGGCCGCGCGGGTCCGAAACGGGAGTGCGGCCGCGGACAGGCAAAAAAATCAGCCGCCCGGAACGGACACGGGGCGGCACGGATATACGGCGGGCGCGTGAGCGTGGCGGAAACCTGCGCGGTCACCGGGCGGCAGAGCGGGGTATCCCGGCGGGTTCAGTTGGAATGTGCAGGATAATGGGCATGGCAGGCGAAGAAAAGCCGTCAGCAGGGCGGCGGGGGCGAAAGAAAAAATGCGGCGGGTAATCTCAGATCCTTTTCCAGAGAAGCAGGTTTTTGTCAAAAAACGCTTCTATCCTCCCCTTGTCCTTGAGCCATGCAAGGTATGACCTCACCGTGCTGCCCGTAAGGACGTACTGCTCAAATGTCATTTTAAGCCCCAGCTCCTCAAAAAGCCCCTTCAGCACGGTCTCAAAGGAAGACGGCTGCGCGCATATCTCCTCTATGCGCCCGGCGATTTCCGTGACCTTTCGTATGTTAAGCTCCGCAAGGCCGGAAATATCCTCGGCCGCCGGCGCGTGGGACGGGATAAAGACCTTCGCGTTCATTCCTTTCACCGCGGCAAGCGTGGCGAGATATGCCTCCACGTCGTAAATAAAGCTTATGCCGTACTTGCCCAGCGTCTCCTCCGAGGAAAGGCAGTCCGAAAGAAACACCGCGCCGTCCGGGGTCCTGAAACCCTTCATAGCGAAAAAATGGCCGGGCAGGTCTATCATCTCAAAGCTCGCGGGGAGGCACCCCTCGTCGAGGTATTCGGCGTCGCTCTCCTCAGCCAAAAGGAATTTACTCCGCAGCTCCCGGAAAGGAAATCCACCGTAAAGAAACGCCGGTTCAAGTATCGGGTGCCGCGCAAAGGCGCATTCTGCGTCCGGAGCGTATATTTTGCAGCCCGTCCGGCTCTGAAGAAAGGCGTTCCCTCCCGTGTGGTCGGCGTGGGAATGGGTGTTGTATACGGCCGTGAGCTTAAGCCCCCGTCCCTCCAGTATGCGCAGCGCCCTGCGGCCCGCGTCCCGGTTGTTGCCGCTGTCTATAAGGCAGGCTTCGCCGCCTCCCAGCTCCACCACGCCTATTTTGGACGGGCAGTCGATATAAAAGCTGTCCCCCGCGGCGCGGACAAGTTCGTACATGCGTATTCCTCCCTTTGATTTTTCCGTGATAAAACGTGAAACCCCGTGTGTGCACAGGCGCGCGGGGATTTGCATGTCAAGAGGTCATGAAAAGGCGTGCCCGGAACGCAGACGCACTGACAATCCGAAAAGAAAGCCCCGAGCGCGAATTACGTGCCGGGACTGTCTGCGTGCCTGCCGATTGCGATACGGATATTTATTTTCCGGGTCCGGCCCCCGCAAAGGGCGGGCGGCATGACAAATTGCCGTGAGCGCGCCTGTCTTTGAGCGGCGCGGGCAAGGCGTGAATTTTTCCTGAAAGGAGAACGGGGACGCGGGCGTACGGCGCTTTTGCCTGAAGAAAGCAAAAAGCGCCGGAGCGAAGCGGACCTTGCTGCGACGCGCCTTGTCCAGGCATGGCGCGAACCGGTCGGACGGTATACGGGATCCGGCCGCGTCCGGCGGCGCGGTTGCGGGGGAAATTGAAGAGCCCGGAGCGCGAATCAGCTCCGGGCCCTGCCTGGTATGCCCGACTGGATTCGAACCAGCGGCCTTCAGAGTCGGAGTCTGACGCTCTATCCAGCTGAGCTACGGGCACATTATTTGTATGGGAATCCGGGTTCCCGTGGCTGATTGTAGCACACCCGGCCGTAATATTCAATCCTTTTTTATTCTTTTGTTTTAAAAACGTCTCAGGCAACCGAATCATTATCCTCCCTGTTCTGCTGTCCGGCGGGAGCGGCGGACTGTCGGCCTACGGCCTTGCCGGAAAATACGGTCTCGGAACAGGGGCGGGCAAAGAGAATATCGGCACGCGGCGGGGAACGGCGGAAGGGGCAGCCTTCAGGAACGGGGATTGGCGCGAAAAAAGGCGGCCGCCGAAACAGGACGCGCGCAATGAATGCAGGCGCGCGGCGAGACGGAGAGGGTGAAAGCGCGGGACAGGAGTTTATGCGCCGGACTGCAGAAAAACATGATCCCGGGATGGAACGGACGGATGAGTCGCTTAGGTAAATACGGTGGTATGCTGTAGTTAAAAAAGGCATGTAATCAGCAAACCGGAACACTTCTTCCGCCGCTCCGGACCGCATGCGCTCAAGTAAAGCCGTCTCTGCTTTCTCTTACCGCCATCTCCTCCTTCTCTTCGGACATGCCAACGCCGGTCCCGTGGAAACTTTTTTATAAAGTGTTATACGCAAAAAGCGGCCTCAAAAGGCCGCTTACGATTTCTTCGGCGCTCGCTCCGTTCGCGAAAGCCCCTTTTGCACGGTGTCAGTCGTCCAGCGGAGATGAAATGAGCCTCCCTCCCACGGAATTCACGTCCCCCGTGAGCAGGGCTATGACGCCGGTATACGCAAGCATCGGGTCGCTGCGGAACCTTTTTGCCAGACTTTCCGCCTGTTCCCTGTCCGCGGTGAGCAGGCTTATCTTCATAAGCTCCTCTCCCCCGTCCCGTATGCACATGGTCACACGGTATCCCCCTCCGGACACCGGTTCGGTCTCGCAGGGATTCTCGCTCTGCGATCTCAGGGATGCGGACAGTCTCAGCGCTGAAGCCGCCGTCTTCTCCCTCACCGCGGCGGGAAGCTTCCTGCCAAACGATGACGCTATCTGTGCCCCCTTTTCCGTCACGCGGCACCCTTCCTCGTCCTCGGCCACGAACCCGTCCCGTATAAGGTCGGACACCGCCGCCGCCGCGTCAAAGTAATTCACCGTGTCGCCGGCGGAAAGAGTGTTGCAGACCGTGCCCCTGTCCAACGGGCTGGGGCAGGACGACAGCAGATAGCATATAAGTATTTTTATGTCCGCCGTTTCCGTGACCTGATATTTGTCGGACACACGTATCACTCCTCCGTGCCCGGAGCCGGCGGGGTCCCGCAGCCGGGCCCCGTTTTTTCGCTCCGCGGCGCTTTTTTGTTATTGTAACACAAAAACGCGGCCGTGAAAAGGTATGCCCCGTGTTTTTCGGGTAAAAATAAGACGAAACTTTACTCCGGAGGGCAGGTTTGATCCTATGAACTATAAAATTTTTTCCCGGCGCGTAAGACGGTGTCTCGCGGTTTTGCGCGAGGCGGGAAAACGGGGCGGAAAATCCGAAGCGTTCGTGTGGCTTGCCGACAACCACTATCTTCTGGAAAGCGAGGGCAGGGCGTTTTTGAGAAACGTCCGCGATCTGCGTAATCTTCCCGACGGAGGTGAGCGCGTTATATCCATGGCAGACTCTTTCGTCTCCCGGTGCCGCGCGGTCGTGACCGAGGAGGCTCTCGATTCCTTTCTCGGCAGCCATCCACTGTGCGACAGCATTACGTCGGCGGAATTCGGATACCTGGGACTGTGCATAACGGGCGCTCTGCTTATCCGCGCTCAGGAGGCCCTTTCCTCCGGCGGCGAGGACGGCGCTCCGCTTATGGCAGCGGTGATAACAAGTCTGCGTCAGAGCGACGGTCTGGATATGTCCTCCGTTCTGTCGAGGCACTGCTTCGCGGCCAGAGAGCTCGAAAAGGATCCCGGCGACTTCTACCGTCTTGCGGACGACGAGTCAAAGGCCGAACTGCGAAGGCGCGTGGCCGCGGCGGCGAAAAAATCCGGCGTGAGCGAGACGGAATATATCTCCCGGCTGAGGGCAAAGGCGGGAGACGGCAGCGTTTTCCCGTTTATCCCTCCCCGGTCCGGCAGGCTGCCCGCCGCGGCCAGAGGGATTTTTCTCGCCGTCGTCCCGGCGGCGCTTTCTCTTCTTTGCGCCCTTGCGGCGGGGATGCCGTGGGCCGCGCTCGTCCTGTGGCTGCCCTGGTACGCTCTTCTTCTCCCTGCAGCGGACACGGTGACGCTGCGTTTCATTCGTCCTTCCCGGCTCCTTCGCTTTGACCCGGAAAGGGGGATTCCCGCGGGCGGCGAGACGGCTGTGGTCATATCCTGCCTTCTCACGGACCCCGCCTGCGTCAGATCCTGTTTCAGACGGCTGGAAAGCTTTTCTCTCGCCAATCCCGACACGCGCCTCAGGTTCGGGCTGCTGGCGGATTTCCCCGACGCCGCTGAACCTTCCCTCCCCACGGACAGAGCGGTTATAAAAGCGGCTTTGTCCGAGCTTTCCCGCCTTGAAAAAGCCGCTCCCGGCCGTTTTTTTCTTTTCCTGAGAGGAAGAGAGTATTCCGAGACCCAGCGTTCATATTCGGGAAAAGAGAGAAAAAGAGGTGCGCTTTTAGACATCATGCGTTTTTCCCGGGGTGAAAAGCCGGCCGGCCTTCTCTTCCGCGGCGACGAAGCCGCCCTGCGCCGGTGCGCCTATGTGCTGACCCTCGACTCGGACACCGACCTCCCCACGGACTGTGCGGCGGAGCTTGTGTGCGTGGCCATGCACCCGGAAAACCGTCCGGAAATAAGGGACGGGCGCGTGGTGAAGGGGCACGGCGTATTCGCCCCGAGAATAGGGACCTCCCTTTCCGCGTGGCAGCAGACGGGTTTTTCCCGTGCCATGTCCGGATCCGGCGGGGCCTCTCCCTACACCGGGGCTGTTGGGGACATTTATCAGGACCTGTTCGGATCGGGTCTCTTTTCCGGCAAGGGCCTGATAGACATAGACGCCGCCCTGTCGCTCCTCCCCTCGGCTCTGCCGGACAACAGGATACTCAGCCACGATATCCCGGAGGGCTGCATACTCCGGGCGGCGTTCGTGTCCGACATCGAAATGACCGACGGCTGTCCCTCCAGGGCAGCAGGCTGGTTTAAAAGGCTCCACCGCTGGACAAGAGGCGATGTGCAGAATGTTCTTCTACTTTTTTCGTCCAGGTTCGACCTGCTGTCAAAGCTTAAGCTGGCGGACAATCTCCGCCGGGCGGTCACCCTCCCTGTCACGCTTGCCGCAATGTGCTTTATTCCCTTTCTTCCCACGGGGACGGCTCTGTATTTTCTTGCGGTATGTCTCATTTCCATGGCGCCGGGAGAGTATCTTACCGTGGCTCTGAGATTTTTTCGCAGGCTTTTTTCTCCGGTCAGGTATTCCGGCGCAAGCCCGGCAAGGGCAGCGGCGGGACGCGCCTTCATTCTCACCGTGACCGCCGCGGAAACGGGCATTCTGCTGGCGGACGCTTCCTTACGTGCGCTCTGGCGGCTCACGGTCACAAAGCGGGGGCTCCTTGAGTGGTCCACCGCAGCCCAGGGCGACAAGGGCGGTCTGTGCTGCGTCCGGGGACGTCTTTTCGCCGCAGCGCTTACAGCGGTCACCCTCCTTTTCCCGGGAGCAAACCTTCTCATTCTCCCCCCGGCTCTGCTTTGGCTCCTTGCGCCCGCCGCAGTAAAGGCCTGGGACCGTCCCTTCACTCCGTCCGAAAAGAAGGCGTCTGCCCGCAGCCGGCGCAGTCTTGAGAATTTTGCCGCGGCCATGTGGCGTTTCTTTGAGGACCTTCTCACCCCTGAGCGCGGTATGCTCCCTCCCGACAACATCCAGCTTGACCCGGTGGGCGACGCGGCCGAACGCACGTCCCCCACAAACATAGGGCTGATGCTCCTCTCCGCGGCGGCGGCAAGGGACCTGGAGCTTATTTCCACCCGCGAAATGACGGATATCCTGTCCTCTGCTCTGAACACCTGCGTATCCCTGAAAAAGCACAAGGGGAACCTTTATAACTGGTACGACCTGCGGGATATGAGCGTGCTCGCCCCGGGATATCTGTCCAGTGTTGACAGCGGAAACTTTCTGTGCTGTCTCATCGCGCTGCGTCAGGCTATACTCCATTATCGCGGCGAGGACGTGAGGCTGTGGGAGCTTTACGGGACCGTCAGCCAAATGATAGATGAAACCGATCTTTCGATTTTTGCCGACCTCAAACGGGGCAGGCTCCTCACAGGCATCGACGGAGACGGGGCGAAAAGCAGTTCCGCTTACGACCTGCTCATGAGCGAGGCGCTGCTCACCGTGTACTGCGGCGTGGCGCTGGGCAAGCTGCCGAAAAAAATCTTTCTCCGTCTGGGCAGGCTGTGCGGACGGGCGGGGAATTTTACGGGCGCCCTTTCCTGGACGGGGACCATGTTCGAATATTTCATGCCCACGCTGCTTTTGCCCGTATTCCACGGCTCGTTTATAGAATCCTCCCTTAAATTCGCCCTCAGGTGCCAAAAAGAAAGGGTCAAAGCCCGCGGGCTTCCATGGGGGATCTCGGAAAGCGCATATTATGGATTCGACCAGTCCCTCCACTACCGGTACCGCGCCCACGGCGTGCAGAAGGCCGCCCTCTGCCGCGGGCAGGACGCGGACCTGGTGATATCACCCTATTCCTCCTTCCTCACGCTGTGCATGGACCCCGACGGCGCGGTGAAAAACCTCGCCCGGCTCAAAGAACGCGGCATGTGGGGGAAATACGGCTTTTTTGAGGCTCTGGACCTTACCCCCTCCCGATGCGGAGAAAACGGGGCCGTGGTGAAAAGCTTCATGGCCCATCATGTGGGCATGAGCATGGTGGCCTGCGCCAATGCCCTCCTTGACGGCATATTCGTAAAAAGGTTCATGTCCGACCCGGCCATGAGCGCCGCCGCGGAACTCCTCAAGGAACGTCTTCCCGACGCCGCGCCCGTTTACCGCGGGTTTGACGACAGGCGCGAGGAACGGCCTCCCCGCATCGTGCTCCCTCAGCGGGAATTTGACGCTGTGTCCCCCGTGTCTCCCAGAGTAAGCGCCATGTCCGGCGGAGGGCTTTCCATGGTGCTTTCCGACTGCGGCGCGGGATTCCTGTCCATGGGAGACACCGACATCACCTCACGCTCGGACGACCTGATATCTCTTCCCAAGGGACTGTTCTGCTTCATATCATCGGGCGGGAACACGTTTTCCATGTCCTGCGCGCCCGATTATTCCCCTATGCCGGGCAACGGCAGCAGGCAGGTAAAATTCTCTCCCGGTGAAACCGTATACTACGCCCATGCGGACGGCCTTGACGCCGCTCTTTCCCTCTCCCTTTGCGGGGATTCCCCCGCGGGAGGAGTGCGGTTTACGGTCAAGAATCTCACGGGAAGGCGCAGGAGCCTGAAGGCGCTGCTGTATTTTGAACCCATGCTCTGTCCCCACGGAGACGCGGCGGCTCACAGGGCTTTTGCGAAGCTCTTCCTGTCGGTGAAAAAGCATCCCGACGGGGCGGTGTTTTCCCGCAGGCCGGGGAGGGGCGCGCCGCCCCTGTCGCTGGCTGTGTGCAGGGACGTTTCCGCCGGGGTGTCCAGACTGTTCGACCGGACCAAGGTACTGTCCCGCCCGTTGGGCGAGGCTTCCCTCGCCTCAGCCTTTTCCGCCGGGTTCGAGCCGGTTTCGGATAAGGTCTCGGAGGAGTTTTTCACGGATGTGTGCGGGGCGGTAAGGCTGTCCGTGAGTCTTCCCCCTTACGGTCAGAAAAGCGTCACGTGGTATTTTGACGTAAACGAGGACGGGGACGCGGCTATGGAGGCCGCCAGGGAAATGTGCAGGAAAGGATACCGCTTTGCCGTCTCCTCCGCCGCAGCCGCCGCGGCGGACAGGGCCGCCCTTGCGGGGGCAGACGAAATGTGTTCCGCAGTGGAGGGCCAGATACTCCCCTGCCTTATTTTCCCCCACCGTTTTTCTCCCGAATGCAGGGACGCTCTCACCCGATTGAGGAAAAAGGGCGACGATACCCTGTGGAGCATGAGCATTTCCGGGGATATACCCATAATCCTTGCTGAGCTCGGCGGGTCGGGAGACGTGCAGCGGGTGCGCACCTTCCTGCGGATACACCGTCATCTGTCCCTTTCGGGGGTGAAGTGCGACCTGGT
The DNA here is from genome assembly GCA_949284545.1 of uncultured Eubacteriales bacterium. GTDB lineage: Bacteria > Bacillota > Clostridia > Oscillospirales > CAJFTT01 > CASDVX01. The sequence goes on along the minus strand of CASDVX010000017.1, from coordinate 10,094 downwards.
GTTTACCTGCAGGGACAGGCACGAATATTCCCGTCCCGTTTCCTCGGCGGTCAAGTCGGAAATAAACGCTCTCGGGCTTGAATGGTGTCTTAACCGCAAGGGCGGCGTTTTCGTGGTGGACCTTACGGACAGGGAGGACGCCGAGGATTTTCTCAGGGCAAGAGCGGCGTATACCGCGCCCAGAGTCATGCTCAGGGTCATGCCGCCCGCCGCTCCCTTCCTTCGGGTCCCGGCGCTGCCCGTGTCGCCGGGGCCGGTGGATGAAAGTGACCCTACCGGCAGCTTTATCGTGGATCCCCAGCTCTGCAGGCCGGCACGGCCGTGGTGCCACATCCTTGCAAACGGGTGCTTCGGCACGCTGGTCTCCGACAGGTCCATTGGCCACACCTACGCCTTTTCCTCAAGGGACAACCGGATCTCCCCCTGGAGCAACGACCCGTGTCTGGACCTTAACGGGGAATCCCTCCTGCTGGACGCAGGGGGAAAAAGGTTCAGCCTCACAGACGGGGCGAAAGCGGTGTTTGCCCCGGAATACGCCCTGTGGAGCGGGCATATCCCGGCGGAGGGCGCAAACATTTCGTCCCGCGTCCGCGCGAGCCTGTGCGGCAGACTGCCCGTCAAAAGGACGGATGTTTCTCTGTCCTGTGTGAAGAGCTGCGATTTTCGCCTCACCTTCATGTGCCTTCCGGCGGCGGACGGCGGCAAGCCTCCCCTCGTAAGGTATTTTGAGGATAACGGCGTCCTTGTGTGGGAAAACATGTCCGCAATGCTTTACACGGGTTATTTCTTCCTTTTTGCCGTATCGGAAAGCCCCGGCGTCTCACTCACCCTTTCCTGCGACAGGGAGTCGCTCCTTTCGGGCAGACAGCCTGCGCCGGCGCCCGCCTGCGGAGCGTACTCCTGCGCCGCTGCGCTGTGGGAGGGCAGCTTGGGAAAGGGCGGGGACGTGAGCGTGAGTTTTTATCTGGGATATTCCGGCACCCTTTCGGGCGTCTGTGCCATGGTCTCGTTGCTGCGGGGAAACGGGAACGGCAGGCTTCTGCCCGTTTCACCCCGGGACGCTGTAAGAATATCCTCACGGGACGCGGGTCTTGACAGGTTGGTGAACACGTTTCTTCCCCATCAGATCTCCGCCTGCCGCATACTGGCGCGCACGGCGTTCTGGCAAAGCTCCGGCGCCCGCGGTTTCAGAGACCAGCTCCAGGACGCGTGCGCTCAGGTGATATACGATCCCGTTTCCGCAAAAAGGCAGATCATACGCGCGGCGTGCCGCCAATTCGAGCGGGGCGACGTGCTCCATTGGTGGAATGACCGGGGTCCGCGGCCGCCCGCAGGCAGCCGCACCCGCTGTTCGGACGACCTGCTGTGGCTCCCTTATTCGGTCCACCGGTATGTTGACGTGACGGGGGACCTGTCGCTGCTTGACGCTGTCACCCCGTATATAGACGGGGAAACGCCGGGGGAATCCGGAGAAAAATACGTGGTCTGCTCATATTCAGGGAAAAAGAACACGGTTTACGAGCACTGCCTGCTTGCCGTGAGACGTGCTTTCGTCACGGGAAGCCACGGGCTTGTCCTTATGGGGAGCTGCGACTGGAACGACGGGCTCTCGGCGGTGGGCGTCAAGGGAAAAGGCGAAACCGTGTGGGGGACGATGTTTCTTTCCCTGGTGTGCAGGCATTTTTCAGGCATATGCTTCCTGAAGGGGGACACGGCGGCCCAGAGCGAGCTTCTTTCCTACGCGGACCGTTTGGACGAGGCCTGGAAAAAGCAGTTTTCAAAGGACCGGTACGTACGGGCCTACGACGATTCCGGCGCGCCTCTGGGCGTGGAAGGCAACCGCAGCATGAGCATAGACGTCCTTCCCCAGAGCTTTGCAGCCATACTCTGTCCCGGTGAAAAGGAACCCCTCACCGCCCTTGACACCGCGGTGAGGCTCCTTGCGGACGAAAAGGCGGGCGTGATACGGCTTTTCACCCCTCCCTTTGATTCCTCCGCGCCTCCTGCGGTGCCCGGCGGACCTGCCGACGACGCTTCCGTGGGATATATCGCGGCCTATCCGCCCGGGGTCAGGGAAAACGGCGGGCAGTACACCCACGCCGCAGTGTGGCTCCTGTTTGCCCTTGCGGCAAACGGAAGAACAGAAGACGCGTGGCGGCTGTGCAGGATGATAAGCCCGTCATATGCCCATGAATCCAGGGGCGCGGGATACGGCGGCGAGCCCTATTACCTGGCGGCGGACCTGAAAGGCTCCGGTCCCGACACGGGAAAGGCCGGATGGACGATGTACACCGGGGCCGCCGGGTGGTATTACCGTCTTATTGTGGAAGAGCTTTACGGCATACGCCGGCGGGGAGACTGTCTTTTTATTGAGCCGCGTCTGCCGGCCCGCGAGGACGGGTTCTGCTGCGAGGCGGAGTTTACGTCCTTTGACGGAAAAAAGACCCGCGTGTTTTTGAAGGTGGTCAGAACGGGCAGGGACTTTATGACCGTGTCGGATTCCGGAATGCCCTCCTGCCCCGGCGAAAACGGTAAACGCTCCGGCAAAGGCGGCGGAGAGACGGGAGGTTTTAGTCCGTGGCCCGCGCGAAACCCCGCGGCTGGAGGGCGCGGGGAACAAAAAGCCGCCGGGCGGGAGCGCGCGGAGAGCCGCGCAGATTCCGCCGCCGCAAAAAAAATCGGAGAAAGCGCGGAAAACCCCGCCTCCGCGAAAAACCCCGAAACGGAACAATCCGAAGCGGGAACAGCGACCGCAAAGCGGTTTGTCCCCCTTTGCGGGGGCGACGTGTACGTCCTTCGGGAAATAATTTGACACGGCGACAGGCGGCGACAGTTTTTTCACCGAAACGGGGATATATTGGTTAAAAACCCAAGGAAAGGAAAATGCAAATGTCTGTTCGTATCGAAAGCACCGACGGGATAATGCGGGCAAAGCTGTCGGGAGAAATAGACCATCATCTGGCCGGCGGTATGCGCACGGCCCTGGACGAAGCGATACTCCGGGAAAAGCCCCGGGCACTCCTTTTGGATTTTTCCGACGTTTCCTTCATGGATTCCAGCGGCATCGGGCTTGTAATGGGCAGATACCGTCTGATGAACGAATCCGGCGGCGAGGTGGAAGTGGTGGGCGCGTCCCCGCAGATACGCAAGGTCATGCACCTGGCCGGGCTGGACAAGCTGGCGAGATTCTCCTGAATCCCGCCCGTTACATAAGCCGAAGGCGCACATATTTACGCGAAAGGAACGAGAACATAAATGAAAACTTCAAACAGCATGAAACTGGTCTTCCCCGCCAGAAGCGTGAACGAGGGCTTCGCAAGAGCGGCGGTCAGCGCCTTTGTTTCGTCCCTTGACCCCACCGTGGAGGAGCTTGTGGACCTGCGCACGGCGGTGAGCGAGGCCGTGACAAACTGCATCGTGCACGCCTACCGGGACAGGGACGGGGATGTGTGCGTGACCTGCAGGGCATATCCCGAAAGGCGGGTGACGGTGACCGTAAAGGACCGGGGATGCGGTATCGAGGACGTACATAAGGCCATGGAGCCGCTTTTTACGTCCATGCCCGGCGGTGAGCGCAGCGGACTGGGCTTTACCGTTATGGAAAATTTCTGCGACAGGGTAAAAGTGCGTTCGGTGCCGGGAAAAGGCACCTGCGTCACCCTTGAAAAGCGTTTTAAGGACCTGCGCTGATGGGAGGCGCGGACACTGTTTTCCCCGAGACGGCGGAAAAAGACGGGGGCGGCGGGCCGTCCGCCGGAGAGTCCCCGGGGGAGATTGCCGCCGGGGGAGGCCGGGAATACGGCGCCGACGTGGAGGAAAACCTCGGTCTGGTACATGCCTTCGCCAAGCGATACGCGGGCCGGGGAGTGGAATACGACGACCTGTACGGGGCCGGGTGCGTCGGGCTTGTAAAGGCGGCGAAGGGATTTGACCCCTCCCGCGGCTGCGCCTTTTCCACCTACGCTGTGCCGGTGATCGTGGGCGAAATGAAGCGCCTTTTCAGAGATGACGGGACCGTGAAGGTCTCCCGCCGCCTTAAGGAGCTCTATCTGAGGATAAACGAGGAAAGCGAGCGGTACCGGGCCGAAAACGGACGGGAACCGCATCTGTCCTACCTTGCCGCCGCCCTCGGCGAGGAGGAATCGGAGATCGCCCTTGCCATGCAGGCCGCATGTCCGCCCATGTCCCTGTCCGTTTCCGGGGACGGGGAATCGGACACGGAGGTTATAGACCTGCCGGTATGCTCTCCCGAGGACGAGCTGGTGACCCGGCTGGAGCTTTCCCGGGCGATGGAAGCTCTCCCGGAGGAGGACCGGGCCCTGATACGTCTGAGATACATGTCCGAGCTGAGCCAGCAGAAGACCGCGGATATCCTGGGGATGACCCAGGTGCAGGTGTCAAGGAAGGAAAAACGGATACTTATGCGGCTGCGTGAGCTGATGAAGTGACCCGTCTTCCGGCAGAAAAAACCCTGCCCGCTCAGTCGGCAAAGGGAGAGCGGGGCGTCCCGGGAAGCGTCGCGCCGGGCAAAGCGGCACGGAAAAAATATCGTGTGACAGCGAGTCCCCGGCGGGCGGGAAGGGGTCAGCAGAGAGCGCCGGGGGATACGTGCGCGGCATGCACGTACCCGGCGCACGCCGGGAGATTCGGGCACGGCAGGCACAGATGCCGGCGCGCAAAAAGCGCGGGGGTTCATGGTTTCGGCTCCGCGGCGGACGTTTCCCTTTGACGCCTGTCCGGAAGAGGCAGGACACGGACGGCGCGCACTGCGGCAGAAGCCGGGAATGGAAAATGAGAAAGGTTCTCCCGGCGCCATGTGCGCGGGCGTTTTTTGCTCCGGCGAGAAGCCCGGCGACAGCAGAGAGCGCCGGGAGATACGTGCGCGGCATGCACGTACCCGGCACACGCCGGGAGATGCGGGCACGGCAGGCACAGATGCCGGCGTGCAAAAAGCGCGGGGGTGCATGGTTTCGGCTCCGCGGCGGACGTTTCCCTTTGACGCCTGTCCGGAAGAGGCAGGACACGGACGGCGCGCACTGCGGCAGAAGCCGGGAATGGAAAATGAGAAAGGTTCTCCCGGCGCCATGTGCGCGGGCGTTTTTCGCTCCGGCGGGCGGGACGGGGTCAGGCGCGGACGGGGAACCGCATTGCCAAAGTCATTGAAGCGCTTACGGCGTCCCCCGCCGGCGGCGGGGCGGGGATTTTCCTCTTGACAAAAAGGAAACGCTGCAATATAATTCCCCTGTAAAGGCTGCGACGAGAAGAGTAACGGGTCTCCCCGCTCATCAGAGATTCGGCGTCCGCGGGATTTCCGCAGGGCTGAAAACGCCGGGGAACGGGTCCCGCCAAGACCGCCTCCGAGCCGCCTGCGATGAGCAGCGCCGTTTGCCGCGTTAAGGTGTATAAAAGTTAAACTCAGGGTGGGACCGTGTGCGGTTATCCGCGCACCCCTGGCTGCCTGCGGGCGCGCCGGGGGTGCGTTTTTTGTTCCCCGGTCGGGTTCAGTCCGGCGCTGTTTCCGGGTGCGTCTGAGACGGCGCGTTTTTCCCCCGCTTGCTTTGAAGACCCTGCCCTGCACCGCAGGGCGGTCGTCCCATGAGAAATCAACCGAAAGGACGGATATACACATGATAAAGGTAACTCTTAAAGACGGAAGCGTCAGGGAATTTTCTCCCGGGACAACGGCTGCCGAGGCTGCCAAAAACATAAGCGCCGGTCTTTACAAGGCCGCCTGCCTTGCCCGCGTGAACGGGGCGGACTGCGACCTGCGCACCCCTCTCACTGAGGACTGCTCCCTTGAGATACTCACTTTTGACGACCCCGCCGGGGCGCACGCGTTCAGGCACACCGCGTCCCACATCCTTGCCCAGGCGGTGAAGCGCCTTTACCCGGAGGTGAAGCTCACCATAGGGCCCGCCATCGACAACGGTTTCTATTACGACTTTGACGCGGAGACTCCGTTTACCCGGGAAATGCTTGATGCTATAGAGGCCGAGATGAAGAAAATAGTGAAGGAGGACCTTCCTCTGGAGCGTTTCACACTGGAAAGGCAGGATGCCCTTTCCCTGGCGGACAGCATGGGCGAGCCCTACAAGCGGGAGCTGATAGAGGATCTGCCCGAGGACGCGGAACTTTCTTTCTACCGTCAGGGTGATTTCACCGACCTTTGCGCCGGCCCCCACCTTATGTCCACCGGCAGGGTGAAGGCCTTTAAGCTCACCAGCTGCACCGGGGCGTACTGGCGCGGCAATTCGGACAACAAAATGCTTCAGCGCGTTTACGGCACGGCTTTCCCCGGAGCCGAGGCGCTCAGGGAGCATCTTGAGCGGATAGAGGAAGCAAAGCGCCGGGATCACCGGAAAATAGGCAGGGAGCTGGGGCTGTTCGCCCTGCTGGATGAGGGTCCCGGTTTCCCCTTCTTCCTCCCCAACGGAATCACGCTGAAGAATACCCTCATAGAGTACTGGAGAGAGGTGCACAAGCGCCGGGGATATGTTGAGATATCCACCCCCATAATCCTCAACAGGAAGCTGTGGGAGCGTTCGGGACACTGGGACCATTACCGTCAGAACATGTACACCACCGTGATAGACGATGAGGATTACGCGGTAAAGCCCATGAACTGTCCGGGCGGGCTGCTTGTTTACGGTCTTGAGCCCCGTTCATACAGGGACCTTCCCCTCAGGATGGGAGAACTGGGCATTGTCCACCGCCACGAGCTGTCCGGCGCGCTCCACGGCCTTTTCCGCGTGCGCTGCTTCACCCAGGACGACGCCCACATATTCATGACCAGGGATCAGATAAAGGACGAGATAATAAATGTCACCTCACTTTTTGACGAGGTGTATTCCCTTTTCGGCCTGAAGTACAAGATAGAGCTGTCCACCATGCCCGAGGACCATATCGGCGCAGAGGAGGACTGGGAGCTTGCCACCGACGCACTCAAGGCTGCCATGGACGAGATAGGGAAAGCCTATGAAATAAACGAGGGCGACGGCGCGTTTTACGGTCCGAAGCTGGATTTCCACCTGGAGGACTGTCTGGGCAGGACCTGGCAGTGCGGAACAATACAGCTTGATTTCCAGCTCCCCGAGCGTTTCGAACTGGAGTACACCGGCGCCGACGGAGAAAAGCACCGTCCCATAATGATACACCGGGTTGTGTTCGGCTCCATTGAGCGCTTTATAGGCATACTCACCGAGCATTTCGCGGGGGCGTTCCCTTTGTGGCTTGCCCCCGTACAGGCCAAGGTCCTCCCCATATCGGATAAATCCGCCGGATACGCGGCGCAGGTTGCGGAAAAGCTGTCTGCCGCCGGGATAAGGGTCGAGACCGATATGAGGAACGAAAAGATCGGTTACAAAATAAGGGAAGCCCAGCTTCAGAAGATACCGTATATGCTTGTGGCGGGAGACAGGGAGGCAGAGTCCGGTCAGGTGTCCGTGAGAAAGCGCGGATTCGGGGACGTGGGCGCGATGTCCGTCGCGGAATTTATTTCTTCCGCCTCGGAGGATATAAGAAACAGGACCGCGTGGTGACGCCGTCCCGCTCCCAATCCCCGAACCGGTGATTTTCCCCGGCATGAGGATTCCCCCCGGCATGAGGATTTTCCCCGGTCCGGGAAACCCGGTAATGGCGGTCCCGCGCGCCGGGTTTTCCCTTGTTCCGGAATTTTTCCCCCGCGCCGGGGTCCCCGCCGCCCGACAATCCGGCGCGGATACGGATATAATAAAGCCCCGCCTTTCGCAAAAACTGCGAAAGGCGGGGCTTTCTCGTGACGATATGCCAAAACGCCGTGCCCGTCAAACGGGCCGCATCTCCGGGATAATGTTCCTCAGCACGGCGTATACAGCGAAAAGCGAGCCCGCCGCTATCCAGAAGGCCGCCGACCGGGGAAACAGCCGCACCCTTTTCCCGAACGCCGCCCCGACCGCTTCCCCGTACAGCAGCAGCGCGAGTATCACCGCCGCCGCGGGGACGGGGTTATAGCGCAGGGAGGCCGCCACGTCCCCTCTGAAGAGCGCCATGACCGCTCTCGTCATGCCGCAGCCCGGGCAGTAGAGGGTCGTCATTGCCCGGAAATAGCATTCGGGCATCATTTGACCCAGCTTTATGACCAGCGGGGAAAAGATCGCCGCCCCGCCGAGGAGCAGAAACGGCAGGCACAAAAGCCCTGCCCTCGCCGGCACCGAAGCCGTTTTCCTCCCCTTTTCCTCTCCGGAAGAAAGGCTCTTCATTCTGTCGTCTCCTCTCAGCCGGGACCGCAGGGTCTTATCTTCCCAGTAACCTGCCGGCAAAATCCTTCGCTCCGGCAAAAAATCCGCCGAAGAAACGGGTCATCTCCGTCCCGCCGCCTCCGTTGATTTCGGTGAGCTGCTCGTTTATCCACTCCATTATCTCTTCAAAGCTGGCTCCCGACTCTATTAGCCTGTTGAGTTCGTCCATGTCCACCCCGGCGCTCTCCCACAGGGGCCCCATAATCCTTATCACCGCGTATCCGTCCGTGGCCGCAACCGCTATACTGAAAATCAGCACAGTCAGCCCGAAAATCAGGCCTATGACGCCCGTGACTATGCCCGCGGTGCATTTGCCCTTGTTAGGCCCACCCTTTTTCCTGCCGACGATGCCGCATATTATGGCCGCGATGCCCAGGCCGGCGGTTATATACGCGTGCCCGCAGAAGCAGCAAATCAGCACGCTGGCCGCAGAAATTATGCCCAGCACCATCGATACCGTGGGAAGTGCGCTCCTCTTTTCCTGAGGAACGTAATAGGAAACGCCGGATATGGGCTCCACCGCCGGGCGGTAAGCGTTCTGTCCGTACTGCGCCCCGGCCCCCGGCTGAGGCTGTTCGGGGCCTGCTGCCTGAGCGGCTCCCGCAGACTGCATCGGGATATTATTCTGTACTCCGGCGCTTTCCTGCTGCCGGGCGTCCGGCTGAGCCGCACCCGAAGCCTGTGCTGAAACGGTATCCTGAGCCGTGCCCGCGGCCTGCGCCGTATCCGCTTCCCGGGCTCCGTCCGCGCCCTGCATGGGGATGTTGTTCTCGGGATTCTCCATAATCAAACCACCTTTACCTGTATTTGAACTTAATGTGAAGATATTATACCTCTTTTGTCACCTGAAATCAACCTTCGGCGCAAAATTCCCGGCCGCTGCCCGCTGTGCGCCCGAAACGGAATCAGGGGTATCGCCGCGGCGCCTGCGCTCATGGGCGCGGCGTTTCCCCGCCTCTTTCCCGTATCCGCTCCGGCGCATCTGCCCGGGGTCACGCTATGTTTATATACGCGTCCATGGTCAGCCACCCCACCGCCTGCAAAATCAGGCAGGCAAGGCCGAAAAACAGCCCTACGCAGCCCGTGACTATTCCCGCGACGCATTTCCCGCCGTCGGGGCCGGCGTTTTTCCTGCCCACGGCGCCGCATATGACCGCCGCAAGGCCCAGACCCGCCGTTATGTACGCCTGAGCGCAGAAGCAGCAAAGCAGCACGCTGGCTGCGGAAATTATGCCCAGCACCATCGATACCATGGGAAGCGCGCTGACGTTTCCCTGCGCGGCATAGGGAGACCCGGGAAATGGTCCCTGAACCGGCTGATAAGGCCGGTATTGCGGCTGGCCGCCGTACTGCGCGCCCTGCGCTCCGGGTCCCGGCTGAGGCTGCAGCGGCGCTGAAGCGTCCTGAACGGAAACTCCGGGCCGGTCCGCACCGTCTTCACGCGGCTGACTGCCGGTCTGCGCCGCGGAGGTGTCCTGCGCCGCCGGGACGGTCTGCGCCGCCGGGATGTCCTGCGCCGCGGAGGTGTCCTGTGCCGCCGGGGCGGTCTGTGCCGCGGAGGTGTCCTGCGCCGCCGGGATGTCCTGCGCCGCCGGGGCGGTCTGTGCCGCATTCCCGTCATGAGCTGAGACAGCGCCCTGCATGGGGATATTCTTTTCGGTATTGTCCATGATCGACCCGCCTTTTATCAGAAATTTGACTTTTATGTAAACTTATTATACTTCTTTTATTTCCTAAAATCAACCTTTGGCGCCGTTTTTTGGTTTTTACTCAAATTCCGGCGCCGAAGCGTGCGTAAGAGAGGCGGAACGCGGAGCG
>CASDVX010000016.1 GCA_949284545.1 uncultured Eubacteriales bacterium | reverse complement strand
CTTATTCTACACGAAATCACCCTGAAAGTCAAGGGTAAAGGAGGTCAAATATGAAAGATAAGGTTATTTTAATTGCAATTTTGGGAATCTACATGGCGATGCTTCCGCTGGTAGCTTTTGCCGCGGGCGGATCGGGAGCGCAGATTGACCCCGGTGACCCGCCGGGAAACGATCCCGGGCAATCACAGCTTCAGAGCGGACAGGCAGAGGATGAAGTGATATTCAACGTGTTTAACACCGAGACCGGCGAAGCCATGGAAATAGAGGGAAGGGAATACATAATTCACGTAGTGGCAGCGGAAATGCCGGCGTCGTTTGAAAGCGAAGCACTGAAAGCGCAGGCTGTGGCGGCATTCACATATGCCGTCAATCGCAAGAGCAGCGGCTATTCCGACGGGACACATGACGGCTGTGAGCTGTGCACCGATTCGACACACTGCAAGGCATATGCATCCACTGAGCGGCTCAGGGAAATATGGGGAGACGATTTTGACGCATATTACAAAAAGATATGCGACGCTGTCGACGAGGTGTATGGCCAATATCTTTCATACGACGGCGAACCCATATCCGCGGTGTTCCATTCGCTTTCGTCGGGGGTTACTGAATCCTCTGCCGACGTGTGGGGGTACGATTATCCGTATCTGGTGAGCGTCGACAGCAGTCTTGACAGGGAAGTGGACGGTTACGAAAGCGTCGTTACGGTAAGCAGGGAAGAGTTTGAGAAGACTATGAAGGAATACAGCAACAAATGCGACCTCGAAGGAGATCCGGAGGAATGGATAGACGATATAGTCAGGTCCGACGCGGGAGGGGTTATCACTATGAATGTGGGCGGAGAAGTGCTTACAGGCGGAAAGTTCAGAAATCTTTTCGGGCTGCGCTCGGCGAATTTTACTGTTAAATACTCAAAGGAGACATTCACCATCACCGTTCACGGCTATGGGCACGGTGTGGGAATGAGTCAGTACGGAGCCAATCTCATGGCAAAGGAAGGAGCCACGTACGACCAGATACTTCTTCATTACTACACAGGGGTGAGACTCGAAAGTTCAGCAAAAGGGATCGGAAAATTTTCTTGAGCATATTCAGCCGTTTAACGGGGCGGATGTTTTCAGCAGCAAAGTAATACCGCGGCCCTGACATATCGTCGGGACCGCGGTTTTTACAAACTATTTCCGGATGGTTTCCGTACCTGCTGCAGCTTGCTTTTTGCCGAACACCCGTCAAATAAGCCTGTAATCGGAATAAGTCATTTCTATACCGCTCTTTTCGGTATAGAGACGCAGCGGTACTTTCGTATCCCTGTCAAATTCAACAAAGACGTTCTCATACTTTGCCTCATGAGTCAGGACTATAAGATCGTCGGCTATGTCCACACTGTTTTTCCCTTCACCCGAGTAGAGGTCGAATAATATGTTGCCGGCTGATGCGGCGGGCGAGTTTTCGGTATCGAGTGACACCGTGAGCCCGAACATCGAAACGCTTATCTCATCTTCGAAATACCCGAAGGTGAGACCATTGAGGGTCTCCGGTTCGCTCAGGGTAAGGGACATGCTTTTGTCCTCGCCTTTTATGAATTCACCGGAAAATCCGGTGCCGAGAACGGATATGTCCACCGTGCATCCGAAAGGTTTCCCTATAAGGTCAAACACGGTTATTTCCCGATTAGAGGAGCACCCTGACGCAAACGCGACGAGGGCGGTGAGAAGACCCGCAAGGATTTTTTTCAAGGCTATCAGTCCTCTTTAAGTTATTTCGCGAAAGACCCTCCAAAGGGTGTTCAGAATATCCGTGGGCGTCATACAATACTGCGTAAGCTGTTCGGCGCAGAGATCACCGGCCGCTCCGTGGATGTACACGGCGGCGGCAGCCGCTTTCGGCGCGGGAACGCCCTGTGCCGTAAGACCGGCAATCATTCCGGCCAGCACATCGCCGCTGCCTCCCGTGGCCATGCCCGGGTTGCCGTTCAGATTGCAAAAAACGTGACCGTCCGGAAGGGCGGTAACGGTTCTCGAGCCCTTTAGGACTACGGTGACGTTGTGCCGCTCGGCGAAATCCACTGCGCAGGCGATACGGTCGCGGCGTATGTCCGATACGCTTTTGCCGGTCAGACGGGACATTTCCCCCATGTGGGGAGTGAGCACGACTTCGGATGGAGCGCTTTGCAGTAAATCTATATTCCGACTGAGCAGATTTATTCCGTCCGCATCAACTATAACGGGACACACGGCGTTTTTCAGTACGGAGGACAGGACGGGAAGAAGCACGTCGTCATCGGTGAGACCGCAGCCGATAAGCACACATGAAGCCTTTCGGATATACGGAAGCAGCATATCGGCGGAGACTTTCCCGTCGGCCGCGGCGCCGTTGCAGGGAAGCGGCAGATATGTGAGCTCATTTGTTTTAGCCGCCACAAACGGATACGCCGTTTCCGGTACCGCGAGCCTTGTAAGGCCGGCTCCGCACTTTACCGCCGCCGAAGAGGACAGAATGGCCGCGCCCGGCATGGCGTACGATCCGCATATCGCCAGCACGGTTCCGAAATCGCCCTTATGGGAATCCGGAGAACGGGGAGGAAGCAGCGTTTTCACAAATTCGCGATCGGTAACTTCAAAATCCGAAGGAATTCCGGAAATTATTTTTTCGGGTATCGAAATATCAGCTGTATATACACGCCCGCATAAGGCGGACGCAGGCAGTTGCAGATGTGCAAACTTAGGAAGTGAGAACGAGATCGTGGCGTGCGCTTTCACGCAAGGCCCGGGGACAGCGCCGGTGTCTGCCTCCGCTCCGCTGGGGATATCAAGGGAATATACCACGCCGCAAGAGTGATTCATACAGTCGATGGCATCGGAAGCAGCTCCTTCGGGCGAGCCGTGAAAACCTATGCCGAACAGCGCGTCAACAAGTATGTCTGCGCAGGCGATGACCGACACTGCGGACGCTGTGTCAGCAGACCAATCCACACAGCGTATGCCGGCTTCGTGGATTTTCTGGAAAAGCTCCAAAGCGTCGGGATTACGCGGCTTCCCGCAGGCGAGAACAACCATTGCATCCGCTCCGGCTTCGGAAAGCCTTAGAGCGACGGCCAACCCGTCTCCTCCGTTACCTCCGTTCCCGCACACACAGACGCACCGCAGGGAACGCACGTCCCATTCGGACCTGATTATCTCAGCCGCCGCTGCTCCGGCGTTTTCCATAAGCCTCAGGGTGGAAATCCCTGCAGTATCGGCGGCGAGCCTTTCCGCAAGGCGCATTTGCTCGGACAAAAATATTTTCACGTCTCATCACCTCGACACGGAAAATCCGGAGTAAAGAAAAAGCATCATTCTTTTCTGAGCTTGCTGCCCAAAAGCGGAGCCATCACCCCGATGAACTCTTCGTCGGGAGTGAACACGAGACGCAGACGGCCGTATTTTTCGGTGTCTGCTATGACGCAGTATGTTGAATCCATGTCCCCGATATCAACACACGCTTCTGCCACGGTTTTAAAATTCCCGTCGTACTCGGCGGACGTGACGAGCCTCATGGGAGTCATGAGCCTGATATCCTTGAGATCGAAAGTGAGCATACGGGACCGCTCCGATTTAGCCACTATCTTATCTATATCGAGGGTGGTGTTGGTCAGAGTATACTCATACTCTGTCTTGAGGGACAGCTTGTACAGAAATTTGTTGAAGTAGTACTTATCAAGTACGAGAACGGCCACGGCCACAAAGAATACAATCCTGGCGATATTGCTGAGGAATATGAACCCCCACACAAACAGCGCGAACATGACAAAAGAGATAATTCCCCACAGGAAGAACGTTTTCAGACGCTCACGCTGCGAGGGGATTTTTTCCACTAAACATTCCTTATAAAAATCCATTATTGACTGTCTCCCTTTCAGTGATCTGCACCGGCGCCGTCGTGCCGCCGGATGATATTCGGCTCTCTTGAAGCAACGCCCTGCCTGGAAAAAACAAGCACCGCTCCCGCACCGTACGGCGGGATCGTGTTCGGAGGCCGCCGCGGCAGAATTATACCACATTTGCGTAAAACGGGCAATACGGCAACGCGAAATATCCTGAGACTTTTCAATTACAGCGGGAGACTTGCGGGATGAAGAAAAAAGACTTGACATATTATGGGGAGAATAGTATACTTCAAGCGTGAAACGCAATGATGGAGAGAGTAGCCGGCAGGTCCGGCCGCCAGAGAACGGGCAGCAGTTGCTGGGAGCGCCCGTCGGCGGGAGGTCGGTGAAGTTCACTCCGGAGCGGCGGGGCTGATATGTAGGTCCCGACGGCCGCACCGTTACGCGCAAAAGAGGTGTTTGCCTCTTGCAAAGGCCGTAAGGCGAATAAGGGTGGTACCGCGAAGCGTGGCTTCGTCCCTTCTGGGGCGTGGCCCGTTTTTTATTTCGGTTGATATTTGGAGGTATGAGGAATGGGTATCAGGGAAGAGTTGGAGCGGATACGCACTGAAGCGCTGAAAGGGCTTGCTTCAGCTGAAGACGAGAAAAGCGTGGAAGAAATACGTGTGAAAGTGCTCGGAAAAAAAGGCGAGCTGACAGCCATACTCAAGCAGATGGGGAGCCTGCCGGCCGAGGAGCGCCCGGCGGCGGGCCGGGAGGCGAACATGGTAAGGTCCGAAATAGAAAAGGCCCTGTCGGATGCGCTTGACTCGGTAAGAAAAAAAATGCGCGACAGACGTCTTGCGGAGGAGACGGTGGACGTTACCATGGCGGGAAGGGCTCCGGCACGGGGAACGCTGCACCCGGTGAGTATCGTCACCGAGGACCTGATAGATATTTTCCGCAGCATGGGATTTGACGTTGTGGACGGACCTGAGGTAGAGACGGAAAGATACAACTTTGAGGCTCTCAACGTGCCCGCCGACCACCCGGCGAGGGATATGCAGGACACGTTCTATATCGGCGACGGACTCCTTCTGCGCACGCAGACCTCAGCTGCTCAGATACGAACCATGGAAAACAGGACCCCGCCCATAAGAATAGTTTCTCCGGGGCGTGTGTGCCGCGCCGACGAGCTGGATGCCACCCATTCGCCCGTATTCCACCAGATGGAAGGGCTTGTGGTGGACAAGGGCATCACCATGTGCGATCTCAAGGGCACGCTTGAGCGTTTTGCGCAGGAGATATACGGCGCGGACACCAAGGTGAGGTTCAGGCCGTCGTTTTTCCCGTTCACCGAGCCGTCGGTGGAGGTGGATGTTTCCTGTTCCGCCTGCCGCGGAGAGGGCTGCCGTGTGTGCAAGGGAAGCGGATGGATAGAGATACTCGGTGCCGGTATGGTTCACCCCAAGGTGTTAAGAGACTGCGGGATAGATCCGGATGTCTACAGCGGCTTTGCTTTCGGCATAGGCCTGGACAGGCTGGCGACCACGAGATACAAGATAAGCGACATAAGACTGCTGTTTGAGAACGATTTGAGATTCCTGAAACAGTTTTGAGTAAGACGGAAGGGAAAGGACGGGGTTACAGATGAAAGTTTCACTGTCGTGGCTCAAAAGGTACGTGGATATTAACGTGCCGGTTAAGGAGCTGTGTGATAAAATGGTCATGGCGGGTTTCGAGATTGAGGAAATGACCGATATGTCGGAGACCATGAGCAACGTTGTGGCGGGCAGGATACTCGATATAAAGAAGCATCCGGATTCAGATCATCTGCTGATATGCAGCGTTGACGTGGGCGGGGACAGCCCGGTGCAGATAGTCACGGGGGCGCAGAATGTGAGCGTGGGAGATCTCGTTCCCGCCGCATTGCACGATTCCCGGCTCCCCAACGGCATGCACATAAAGAAAGGCAAGCTGCGCGGCGAGGAATCGAACGGTATGCTGTGTTCCGGCGGAGAACTCATGCTCACCGAGAGCGATTATCCCGGCGCGGAGGTTAACGGGATACTGATACTGAAAAAAGACAGCGTCGCTCCGGGGACGGATATGCGAAGCGTTCTCGGACTTGACGACTGCATAATCGATTTCAAGGTAACGGCCAACCGGCCCGACTGCCAGAGCGTGATAGGCCTCGCCAGAGAAGTCGGAGCGGTGCTGGGCACGCCCTTCAGGGTACCCGAGACCGCCTATAAAACGGCGGGCGGCGATATCGGTGACTATATAAGCGTGGAGGTCAGAAACTTTGATTTATGTCCCCGCTATTACGGTAGGGCGGTGAAAAACGTCCGCATAGCGCAATCCCCGGAATGGCTCAAGCGCTGCATCACCGCGGCGGGCATGAGACCTATAAACAACATGGTGGATATTACTAACTTTGTGATGCTGGAAACCGGTCAGCCCATGCACGCATTTGATCTTTCGGATGTCCGGGGCGGGAAGATAATCGTCCGTAACGCAGCGGAGGGTGAGAGCATAACCACTTTGGACGGGAAGGTCCACAAGCTGACTCCCGATATGCTGGTCATAGCCGACGGCGAGGCCCCGTCATGCCTTGCGGGAATAATGGGAGGAATCGAAAGCGAGATAGAGGACGACACGGTGAACGTGTTTCTGGAAAGCGCGAAATTCCGCAGGGACAGCGTGAGGAAAACATCTCGCAGCTTGGGGGTGCGCACCGAATCCAGCGGCAGATTCGAAAAAGGCGTGGATATAATAAATGTGGAATACGCCATGGAACGCGCCCTCAGCCTCATATATGAGCTTGACGCGGGAGACATTGTTGACGGCGTCATTGACAGAAACGAGGGGCTGCCGGGAGCGCGTCTGCTTGAGGCGGAAGTAAACAGGATAAACGCCCTGCTGGGGCTGAATATTCCCGGAGAGACCATGAGGGATATTTTGTGCAGCCTTAAAATACCGACTGACCTTGAAGGCGGGATCTTGAAATGCCGGATACCGTCGTTCAGGGACGATATGGAAACCGTGGCGGATGTTGCCGAGGAAGTCATACGCATATACGGATACGGGCACATCAAGGGAACGCCCATGCACGGGGAAGTGCTGCGCGGCAGGAAAGAGGATGACAGGATAAAGGCGGATAAAATCAAGGATGTACTCCGCAGCTGCGGCGTCAGCGAGATATACACATATTCGTTTGTCAGCGGAAAGCTTGCGGATATGCTTGAGCTCGGGGAAAACGACCCGAGAAGGGACGCAGTGCGGATACTCAATCCGCTGGGTGAGGAGTATTCCGTTTTGAGGACTCAGCTCACGGGCAGCATGCTTACCGTACTCGGGACGAACTTTTCAAGAAAAAACGACAGAGCGAGACTGTTTGAGCTGAGCAGGCGCTTTGTGCCGAAGCAGCTGCCGGTCACCGAGCAGCCGGACGAGATACCCACTTTGTGCATAGGAATGTACGGGCCCGAAGAAGACTTTTTCACTCTCAAGGGAACGGTGGAGAAGGTTGTGTCGGCGTTCGCGGCGAAAACGCAGACAGTCCGCGCGGATGAACCGTATCTGCATCCGGGGCGCAGCGCGGTGACTATGATAAACGGCAAAAAGGCAGCGGTATACGGCGAAGTACATCCGGACGTTGCGGCGAGGTTCGGGGTGGAATGCCGGTGCTACGTAGCCGAGGTTGACCTGTCAGTGCTGTATGAGATCCCTCCGCGCCGTATAACCTATAAGCCGCTTCCGAAATTCCCGGCGGTGAACCGGGATATAGCGGTGGTATGCAGTGAGGATGTAACTGCCGCGGCGCTTGAGGAATGTATTGCGGGCGGAGCCGGCAAACTTCTTGAGAAAGCGGAGCTGTTTGACGTTTACAGATCAGAGAGCCTGGGCGAGAGTAAAAAGAGTGTGGCTTTTTCTCTCACGCTGAGGGCGGATGACAGAACGCTCAACGAATCCGAAACATCAGAGATCATGGACAGAGTGCTGAAAAAGCTGTCCGCCATAGGCGCGGAGCTAAGAGGATAGTCTCGCTTATTGCAGAGGAGAAAAAACTCGTTTTGTCTATTGAAATTACCGAGGAAATGGGATATCATATTCGTAAGGAAGCTAAGGTGGTGCTTGTATGAACGAACCGACGATACAATTTCGACAGTTCTCTGACAGGAATGACGAAATGAAGGCGATACTCACTTTGGTGTACGATGCGCTGAAGGAGAAAGGGTATAACCCGATAAACCAGATCGTCGGGTATATCCTGTCCGAGGATCCTACCTATATCACGACGCATAACAACGCCAGGAACATAATATGCAAGGTGGACAGGGACGAGCTCCTTCGCGCCATGGTGCGTGGCTATCTCAGCGAATGAACGGCGGCTCAGGCTTTTCGGTCACACATCCGAGAAGCCTGATGCCTGTATGTAAGGACCCGAGCAGTCGGGCAGGATTGTAGCAGGGACACCCGCCGGACAACGCAAATTATTTGTTTTTTCTATTGACAAACGCAGCTGCCGATAGTATAATATCATCCGCGGCATTTTGCGGGCGCGTCTTTTCGCGCGGCCGCGCGTTTGTCCGTATCTGAAAGGGCGGTTTACCATGCGTCTTGACCTGACCCGTGCCTTTGTTACGGACGGCTTTGAAAAAAAGGTGGAATATGAGGCGGATCTGTCCCCGTATTCCGATATGCTGAGCAGGCATGTTTCGGGCTGCAAAGCGTCGGTATCCGGCAGGCTTTTCAACAGAGCAGGGGTGCTTTGCCTTGAGCTCGCTGTCCGATATGAGATTGCGGGCGTATGCGACCGCTGCTGCGAGCCTGTCACGGAGAAGAGAACGGCTGAGGTTTCAGTGGTTCTCGTAAAAGAGCTTCAGAACCAGGACAGTGATGTTCTTGTTTTGGTCGATTCCGATTTTTTCGAGACGGACGGCCTGGTGGCGGAAGCGGTGATGCTTGACATGCCGTCGAAGCTGCTGTGCAGCGAAGGCTGCAAGGGGCTGTGTCCCGTATGCGGTCAGAATCTCAATGTGAAGAAATGCGATTGCAAAAAGCGGCAATCTCCTTTCGATATATTAAAACAAGAGTATAACGGTTAAACGCATTGCTTTTTGCGTTGCAAGGGGGGACTTGGAAATGGCAGTACCTAAGAGAAAAGTATCTAAGGCAAGACGTGACAAGAGGCGTTCAAACGTATGGAAGCTGGACGCTCCGGCGCTGGCGGCTTGTCAGAAATGCGGTCAGCTCAAGGCTCCGCATAAGGTGTGCCCGAACTGCGGCACTTACGACGGGAAGACCGTCATTGAGGTGGAGGCCTGATTTTGCCTGAACCCGAAGGGTAACATGGGAGGAGCGATCCTCCCTTGTTTCTTATCTGCCGATGCTGCACGGTGCCTGCGTCCGGGCGTGAGCACCGGCTCGTTGTGTTTATATGAATGCGGGGTGTGAATATGTCTGCGCTCATAACCGGGATTGGGGCCGGGTCCCCGGCGGAGAAGGCCGGGATACGGACGGGGGACCGACTGCTGAGTATAAACGGTCATGAGATAGATGACGTTTTGGACTACCGTTTCTACGCTGCAGAAAAAAGGATTTGCGTGAGAGTGGCGCGGGACGGCGTGGAACGGGAATTTACCGTAAGAAAAGGCGAGTACGAGGATCCGGGAATGGAATTTGAGACATACCTCATGGATTCCCACCACAGCTGCCGAAACAACTGCATATTCTGCTTTGTCGATCAGATGCCGCCGGGAATGAGGGAGAGCCTTTATTTCAAAGATGACGACGCAAGATTGTCTTTTCTTTTCGGAAACTATATCACATTGACGGCGCTGTCCGAAAAAGAGATACAGAGGATAATCGATATGCACATATCCCCGGTGAATATTTCCGTACACACTACTAACCCCGAACTGCGGGTGAAGATGATGCGGAACCGGTTTGCCGGAGAATCTCTGAAGATAATGGACAGGTTCTACGGTGCCGGGATAAAGATGAACTGTCAGATTGTTGTGTGCCCGGGGTACAACGACGGCGCGGAACTTATTAAAACGGTAAGGGATCTGGCGGCGATGTATCCCTGTGTGGAAAGTATAGCGTGCGTTCCCGTGGGGCTCACGGGGTACAGGGAAGGGCTTACCCCGCTTTGGCCGTTTGATAAATCCCTTGCCGTAAAAACCCTGAACATAATTGAAGAGCTGCAAATGGAATTCTACCACGAAAAAGGGAGCAGGATCGTATATCCTTCGGATGAGTTTTATCTTCTTGCGGAGCGTGAGCTTCCGGGGGATGAGTGGTTTGAGGAGTACCCGCAGCTTGAAAACGGGGTAGGTATGCTCACGCTTTTTGAAAAGCAGTTTGATGAAGCGTTGGAAAGCATGCCGGACCTGATACCAGACAGGAATATAGCCGTAGCTACGGGCGAGGCCGCTGCGGGAATGATAAACGGGCTCGTTGACAAAGCCTGTAAAAAATGGCACAATCTGAGGTGCAGGGTGTTTACAGTGAAGAACGAGTTTTTCGGCGGAGGAGTGACCGTAACCGGTCTGATAACGGCTACTGATATCATTAAGACCCTGTCGGGAAGTCTTGATGGGCAGGAAGAGCTGCTCATATCTGAATCTATGCTCAGACACGGGGAAACTGTGTTTTTGGATGATATATCCGTAGAAGAGCTTGAGGGAAGGCTGAGTATCCGTGTTGTGACGGTGGAAAACGACGGCGCGGTTCTGGCCGAAGCATTTGCCGGCGCGGGAAACGGGCGCGGCGGAAGGGAATGAATTATGGCGAAACCGGTGGTGGCGATTGTAGGCAGGCCGAACGTGGGGAAGTCCACGCTTTTTAATAAGCTTGCCGGCAAACGCATATCGATAGTGGAAGATATCCCTGGGGTTACGCGTGACAGGGTATACGCCGATTGCGAGTGGAGGGGAAGAAGCTTTCTGCTTGTGGACACCGGCGGTATTGAGCCGCGCACGGATGATATGATGCTGAGCAAAATGAGGGATCAGGCATCTCTTGCGATAAATGCGGCGCACGTTATTATTTTCATGACGGATATACGCGGAGGGGTTACTGCGGGCGATCACGAAATAGCGGCAATGCTTCGAAAGAGCGGGAAGCCCGTGGTTCTTTGCGTGAACAAAGCGGATTCGCTGGGAGCAGACCCGCCGGAGCTTTACGAATTTTACAACCTCGGTCTGGGCGAACCCCATGCGGTATCGTCGGTGCATGGGCACGGCACGGGTGACCTTCTGGACGAGGTTTTCCGTTTTATGCCGGATGTCGGCGGAGACGACGCCGAAGACAGGATCAAGGTGGCGGTGATAGGCAAACCCAACGTCGGGAAATCCTCTCTCATCAACAGAATATCCGGTGAAGAGCGGTCCATAGTGTCGGATATGGCGGGGACCACGCGCGACGCGATAGACACCGATATTGACAACGCGTACGGTAAGTACACGTTTATAGATACGGCGGGGATAAGGAGAAAGAGCAAAGTAGACGACGTGCTGGAAAAATACAGCGTTCTGCGGGCGCAGATGGCGATAGACCGCTGCAATGTGTGCGTTATAATGATAGATGCGGTCACGGGCTTTACCGAGCAGGACAGCAAGATTGCAGGGGAAGCAGTGGAAAAGGGTAAGGGCTGCATAATCGCGGTGAACAAGTGGGATGCGGTTGAAAAGCAGACAGGCACCATGGAGAGCTTCAGGAAGAAGCTGCAGAACGATTTCAGCTTTATGTCATACGCGCCCATAGTGTTCATATCCGCGAAGACCGGGCAGCGGACGGACAGGCTGTTTGAACTTATAAACTATGTAAACAAGCAGAACTGTATGCGTATATCCACGGGCAAGCTCAACGACGTTCTTGCGGAGGCTGTAGCGAGGGTACAGCCCCCCACGGATAAGGGCAGGAGGCTCAAGATACTTTACATGACGCAGGCGTCGGTATGTCCGCCTACATTCGTTGTGTTCTGCAACAAAACAGATCTTTTTCACTATTCATACCAGCGGTATCTGGAAAACCGGATACGCGAGGTTTTCGGCCTTGAGGGGACCCCGATAAGGTTTATACTCAGGGAACGGGAAAAGGAATAAGCAGCGGCGAAAACAGGTGAGCCGGTCATAAGGAGGCGCACGTTTTGGAAAATACGATCATTGCAATGGCGGTCACGGCGCTCATCGCATATCTTCTGGGCAGTTTCAACTCGTCTATAATTTTTTCGAAGCTGCTCATGAAGAAAGATATACGTACGATAGGAAGCGGGAATGCCGGCTTTACCAATTCAATGCGCACGGGCAACAAGGCGATAGCCATATTGACGCTTGTGGGGGATGTTGCCAAAGTCGGTATCGCGGTGTGGATAGGCACGACCATAATGACAGACTGCCTTGACAACGCCGTGGGCGCGGACGTTCTTGGAGCGTATATAAGCGGATTTTTCGCCATGCTGGGGCACATATTTCCGATTTATTTCGGGTTTCGCGGAGGCAAGGGAGTGCTGACTCTCTGTGCAATGCTTCTCTTTACCGATTGGCGCGTGTGTCTTGTAAGCCTGGCTGTGTGGGGCGTGCTGCTTGCGGTGACGCGTATGGTGTCCTTATCGGTGCTGATATCCCTGTGGGTGTACATGGCAGCCGCGTGGGTTTTCAGACCGGAAGGGACGCTTGAGCTCTTTGGCGCCCATATACCCGTGGCATATATAACCGTGGGGGCTGCGGTGGTGATGTCCGTGATAATAACTATAAGCCACAGGAGCAACATAGTCAGGATAATTCACGGCACAGAGAATAAAATCGGCAAAAAAGCCGGCGAATGAGCGTATAGTTAGCACAGGATATTCAGATAGGCGTTTACAAGGATCGCCGCCGGCGTGAAGCGCGTGAAGGAAAGGAGAATATGCCGTGGGCAAATCCGGGAGCAAATCCAAAATATCGGTGCTGGGCG
Organism: uncultured Eubacteriales bacterium; assembly: GCA_949284545.1. Lineage (GTDB taxonomy): Bacteria > Bacillota > Clostridia > Oscillospirales > CAJFTT01 > CASDVX01. The sequence goes on along the minus strand of CASDVX010000016.1, from coordinate 4,240 downwards.
CGGGAGGATGGGGCCTGGCGCTGGCTAAGGTATTGTGCGAAAACGGACATGAGGTTTCCGTGTGGTCAAAGGTCAAAAGCGAGCTTGATGAGCTCAAAAGCAGCAGGACGAGGCCGTCCGTGCTTGAAGGAGTGTATCTCCCGGAAGACATGGGGCTGTCGTATGATCTTAAAGACTGCTCCGGCGCAGACTTCGTAATAATGGCAACTGCTGCGAAGTATGTGAACGCCACGGCAGCTGAACTTAGGAATATCATTGACCGTGATTGCGTGATAATAAGCGTGGCAAAGGGGCTTGATCCTGCCACAGAACGCACGCTGTCCAGCGTAATATCGGAGCAGCTTCCGGAAAACAGAGTAGTTGTGCTGTCTGGACCGTCGCACGCGGAGGAAGTGTCAAGAGGGGTGCCGACCGCGCTTGTGTCGGCTTCTTCCGACAGGAAGGCCGCGGAAATGGTTGCGGATCTTTTCATCAACCCGAGCATAAGGGTGTATCTGTCCTCGGACGTCACGGGAGTGGAGCTGGGAGGAGTAATCAAAAACGTGATTGCCCTTGCGGCGGGAATAATAGACGGAATGGGGTACGGCGACAACACGAAGGCAGCTCTGATGACGAGAGCAATAGTCGAAATGGCAAGACTCGGGAAAAAACTCGGAGGAAATGTGCAGACTTTTGCCGGACTTACCGGTATAGGTGACCTGATAGTCACATGTACGAGTATGCACAGCCGCAACAGGCGCTGCGGCATACTGATAGGCCAGGGGACGTCGCCGGCTGAGGCGGCAGAAAAGATAGGAATGACCGTGGAGGGTATAGCCTCAGCTAAAGCCGTGCATGAACTGGCGCAGAAAAACAGTGTCGAAATGCCGATAGTTTCCGCCGTATACAGAGTACTTTACGAAGGTTGTTCTGTGGAAAAGGAAATGGGATCGCTTATGAGAAGAAGTAAAAAAACGGAAAACGAGGATGCGTGGTTCTGATGGTGCATGAAAACAGGCTTCCTCTGGCGGCGGCGCTCCACGACCTGTCGTCTTTCGGCCGCTGTGCACTCACGGTGATAATTCCCACGCTTTCCGCAATGGGCGTTCAGACGTGTCCCGTTCCCACCGCGCTGCTTTCCACGCATACCGGAGGCTTTGAGGGTTTTGTGTTTGAAGAAACCACCGATTTTATGCTCGGTGCGCTCAGACACTTTCGGGAGCTGAACCTTAAATTTGACGCGGTATACAGCGGATTTTTTGGTAATGTCAGACAGACCGACATTGTAGGTCTTTATTTTGACCGGTACAGCGACGCGATAAAGCTTGCTGACCCTGTATTGGGGGACGACGGAAAGCTTTACTCAACGGTGACCGGCGAGCTTGTGGAGGGGATGCGCCGTCTCTGCCAAAAGGCCGATATAATAACGCCTAACGTGACCGAAGCGGCGTTTCTGCTGGGTGAAGAGCCGAGCCCCGATCCCGGAGCGTCGAGAATAGATTCATGGCTTGAACGGCTTTCGGGTGGCAAACGCAGCGTGGTGATAACAGGCGTACACAGCAACGGTGTGTCAAACGAAGGGTTTGACGCGGCCACGGGAGAAAGGTTTACCGTATCGTCTCCCCTTTGCGTGGAAAAATATCCCGGCACAGGGGATATTTTTGCGTCGGTGCTGCTGGGTGGGCTGCTGAACGGACTTTCTCTCAGAGAAGCGTCACGGAAAGCGGCCGAGTTCACCTATTACTGCATACGTTCGACGGCTGCGGAACCGGAGAAAAGGCGGAACGGAGTTGCATTGGAAGCATGCCTGAACAAGCTCATGGAATAGAGCGGGGCGCGTCCCTTGACAATATGCGCCGCCGTGCGATATAATCACCCGTACGGCATAAGTTTCCGTACCCGGACCCGGGGCAAGTTCACAGTCTCGGGAAAATTCAGAGAAGGGCCAAAAGAACCGCTCCGCCGTCAGGCGGTCATACGTTGGATAGTGAGGTAGCAGAAGCATGGACATGACAAGGATCCCGGAAATATTTGGGTGCATGGTGTTTAACGACACTGTTATGAAGGATCGTCTCCCGAAGGAGACCTACAGGGCGCTTCAGAAGACTATACACGACGGGCAGCCTCTCGACAGGGAAGTGGCCAACGTTGTGGCCGCCGCCATGAAGGACTGGGCCATAGAAAAGGGAGCTACCCACTATACCCACTGGTTCCAGCCCATGACCGGAGTGACCGCTGAAAAGCATGATAGTTTCATAGCGCCCGCCGAAGACGGTAAAGTGATAATGGAGTTTCGAGGCAAGGAGCTCATAAAGGGAGAATCGGACGCGTCCAGTTTCCCGTCGGGGGGGCTCAGAGCTACCTTTGAAGCAAGGGGATATACTGCATGGGATCCCACCTCGTACGCTTTTGTAAAGGACGGTTCTCTTTGCATACCCACCGTCTTTTGCTCTTATACGGGCGACGTGCTGGACAAGAAGACTCCGCTGCTGCGTTCCATGGAGGCCATTAACCTCCAGGCGCTGAGAATTTTAAGACTTTTCGGCAATACAGACGCAAAGCGCGTCAACACCACCGTCGGAGCCGAGCAGGAATATTTCCTCATAGATAGAGAATATTACAACAGGCGTAAGGATCTTATATATACGGGCAGGACGCTTTTCGGCGTGCCGTCGCCCAAAGGTCAGGAGCTGGAGGATCATTATTACGGCGTCATACAGCCGCGCATTTCCGCGTATATGAAGGAGCTTGATGAAGAGCTGTGGAAGCTGGGAGTGCTGTCAAAGACCAAGCATAACGAGGTGGCGCCGGCGCAGCACGAGATGGCCCCGATATTTACGACCACAAATATTGCCGCAGATCACGACCAGCTTACCATGGAAATAATGAAAAAGGTGGCGGAAAGACATGGGCTTGTGTGCCTGCTCCACGAAAAACCCTTTGCAGGGGTTAACGGCAGCGGAAAGCACAATAACTGGTCGCTGTCTACCGATACGGGCGTGAATCTTTTCGACCCGGGGAAGACGCCGTCGGAAAACGCGCAGTTTTTGCTGTTCTTCGTGGCCGTACTCAAGGCGGTGGACGAATATCAGGGGTTGCTGCGCGCATACGTTGCCTCCGCCGGCAACGATCACCGGTTGGGAGCGAGCGAGGCCCCTCCGGCCATTGTGTCGGTATTCGTCGGTGACGAGCTTCAGGCGGTGCTTGACGCCATAGACAGCGGCAAGGATTATCACTCCGTTTCGGCAGGCAAGATGAGACTGGGGGTGGACACGCTTCCCGCAGTCCCCAAGGACAACACCGACCGCAACCGTACGTCTCCGTTTGCGTTTACCGGCAATAAATTCGAGTTCAGGATGCTGGGATCTGCGGCCGCCATTGCCGACGCCAATATAGTCCTGAATACCATCGTTGCGGAGGAACTGAAAAAATTTGCCGATGAGCTGGAGAACGCGGAGGACTTCCGCGCATCTATGAACGCGCTTGTTAAGCGAACCGTAAGCGAGCACAAGCGCATAGTATTTAACGGCAACGGATATTCCGAGGAATGGCAGCGCGAGGCAGAACGCCGCGGGCTTCTCAACCTCTGTTCGGCCGTGGACGCCCTGCCTATGATGATTGAAAAAGAAAACATAAAGGTATTTACCGACCACAAAGTGTTCAGCGAAAAGGAAATACGGTCAAGATACGAAATACTCGTTGAGACTTATTCCAAGGTTTTGAACATAGAAGCGCTTGCTATGATAGATATGGCGTATAAGGACTACTATCCCGCCGTAAGCTCATACGCAGCGCTGCTGGCGGAGAACGCAGCCAGGAAAAGGCAGGTCGGGATCGAGTGCGAGTCAGAGGTATCCATTTCCGCGCGCCTTTCCTCGATTGCGGATGATATTTACCGCAATGTCCTTAAACTGAAGGAAGACAGGGAAGAAGCGTCCAAGATATCAGACGCACAGGAGGCCGCAAAGGTATACAGGAACGTGGTTTTTGCAGATATGGCGAAGCTGCGCGCATCGGTCGATGAGGGCGAAAGGATCACGGCCCAGGAATTTTGGCCTGTTCCCAATTACGGGGATCTGCTTTTCAGGGTGTGAGAAAACGTCTCAAAAGAGTCCGGTATTCTCTGTAAGAGTTGTTGCCGCATATAAACAAAAAAGACCGCAAAGCGGTCTTTTTTGTTTGGAAATTGCGGTTCCCGGTAAACGCAAGATCAAGTGTCAGCAGCTTTTATAAAACTACGACCTTACGTCCGACGTATCCC
>CASDVX010000015.1 GCA_949284545.1 uncultured Eubacteriales bacterium | reverse complement strand
AGCGCCTTTTCCATCACCGCAAACGGTACCTGACACGCGTCCTCCGAGGCCTTGCTTATCACTTCCGCCTTGCGGGCTTTTTCCTCTTCGGTCCCGGCGGGGAGCCCGTATGCCGCCGCAAGGGGAGCGAAGCTCTCTGCGTCCGCGTCAGCCAGGGCGGCGAGCTCGCGGCTGAGCTTGCCGCAGCTGTCTATAAGCCTTTCCATCTCCTCTTTTACGGAGACGTATTTCTTCTTGTTCACCGTCAGGTTAGCTACCATGCTGCCCAGCGCCGCCCCCAGCGCGCCCGCTGCGGCGGCCGCTCCTCCTCCTCCGGGGACGGCGTCCGCAGAAGCAAGACGCTCTATGAATTCCCCGAAGGAAAGGTCAATATATTTCATTTCCGTTCCCGCCTTTCGTCCGTCAAAACAGTCCGGTTATGACCCCGTCGTCATCCACGTCGATATTCTCTGCCGCAGGGACCGGAGGAAGGCCGGGCATGGTCATTATCTTGCCCGTGAGCACCACCACAAAGCCTGCGCCCGCCGAGAGTTTGACTCCTCTTACGTGTACGGTAAAGCCCTCCGGCGCCGACAGGAGCTTCGGGTCGTCCGAGAAGGAATACTGGGTCTTCGCTATGCAGACCGGAAGCCTGCCGAATCCCAGCTTCTCCAGCCTGTCCAGCTCTTCCCCGCTCCCGTCCTCAAATTCCACGCCGGCGCCTCTGTATATGTCCGTCACTACCGCGCGTATCTTGTCCCTGAGGCTCATTTCGTCCGTGTATGTGAAATGCAGTCCGCCCGCGGGCCCTGATTCGATGACCTTCACCACTTCCCGGGCAAGCTCCGTCCCGCCTTCGCCGCCCTTGCCCCAGACTTCGCTCAGGACGGTGTCCGCGCCCGCTTCCCTGCACATGTTTATTACCTCTTGTATCTCCGCTTCCGTGTCGGTGGGGAAGCGGTTCACCGCCACCACCGCCGGTATGCCGAACCTGTTCTTCATGTTGTCTATGTGACGGAGAAGGTTGGGCAGTCCGGCTCTCAGTGCCGGTATGTTTTCTTCGGAAAGGCGCGCCTTCTCGCAGCCCCCGTGATGCTTGAGCGCCCGTATGGTCGCAACTATCACCACGGCGTCCGGGGATATGCCCGCGTAACGGCACTTTATATCAAGAAACTTTTCCGCCCCCAGATCGCCGCCGAAGCCGGCTTCGGTAACCACGTAGTCCCCCAGCTTCATGGCCGTCTTCGTGGCGATGACGCTGTTGCAGCCGTGGGCGATGTTCGCGAACGGCCCTCCGTGGATTATCGCCGGCGTATGCTCAAGCGTCTGCACCAGATTCGGTTTCAAGGCGTCTCTCAGCAGCGCCGCCATGGCTCCCGCCGCCTTGAGCTGCCCTGCGGTGACCGGGTCGCCGTCCATATTGTAGCCTATGACTATGCGGGCGAGCCTCTTTTTGAGGTCCGCTATGTCCGACGCCAGGCATAGCACCGCCATTACCTCGGACGCTACCGTTATGTCATAGTGGTCTTCCCGCTCCACTCCGTCGGTCTTTCCGCCGAGGCCGTCGACCATGTTGCGCAACTGGCGGTCGTTCATGTCCACGCATCTATGCCAGGTTATTCTGTTCTTATCTATTTTCAGCGCGTTTCCCTGATAAATGTGGTTGTCTATCATGGCGGCGAGAAGGTTGTTCGCCGCTCCTATGGCGTGTATGTCTCCGGTAAAGTGAAGGTTGATGTCCTCCATGGGAACCACCTGAGCGTATCCCCCTCCGGCCGCGCCGCCTTTGACTCCGAATACCGGCCCCAGCGACGGTTCCCTCAGGGCGAGAACCGTCTTTTTGCCTATCCTGTTAAGTCCGTCAGCAAGGCCTACGGACGTGGTGGTCTTGCCCTCGCCCGCAGGCGTAGGGGTTATGGCCGTAACGAGTATGAGTTTCCCGTCGGGAACGCTCGAAAGCCTTTTCATCAGCGATGGTTTGAGCTTCGCCTTGTATTCACCGTAAAGTTCCAGTTCGCCGCCGTCTATCCCCAGGCGGGACGCTATTTCGGTCACCGGGAGCATTTCAGCTTCCTGGGCTATCTGTATGTCTGTCTTCATTTCTTTTCTCTCCCCCCGCGGCTTCAACGCCGTAAAATTTCAGACCTGTCTGTCGTCAAATTCGCAAAGCTCAAGGCCCTCGTTGCGTTCAAGCGCGTACCGCACGCTCCACTCGCCGTCAAAAATCAGATAGTCCGCGCCTTTTACGTCCTTCACCCATTTCGTTTCCGAGGATAGCCTCAGGTCTTTTACCGAGGTCTTCTCCGGAAGCGAAACCACTCTGCGTATTACGTCGTGGGGCATGGCGCTGCGGCGGAATTTTACCCCGTACTCGTTTTCCATGCGGTACTCCAGCACATCGTACTGGAGCATCCCCACCACGCCTACTATCACCCGTTCCATGCCGGAAGCCGGGAAGAAAAATATCTGTATGGCGCCCTCCTGGGCGATCTGGTTCATTCCCTTGGCAAACTGCTTGCGCTTCATGGAGTCTATCTGCTCCACCTCGGCAAAATGCTCCGGTGCGAAGGTCATAATGCCCTCGTACTTCACGTTCATGCCCGGGTCGCACACCGTGTCCCCTATGGAATACACCCCGGGATCGAACACCCCGATTATATCCCCGGCGTAAGCCTCGTCCACTATCTCTCTCGCCTGTGCCATCATCTGCTGGGGCTGGGAAAGCTTCCCCGTTTTCCCGCTCTGCACGTGGAGATATTCCTTTCCTCTCTCAAACTTTCCCGAGCATATCCGCATGAACGCCACCCGGTCCCGGTGGGCCTTGTTCATGTTTGCCTGTATTTTGAACACGAAAGCCGAGAAACCGCTTTCAAACGGGTCAACGGTCGTCTTGTCCACGGTCACGTGAGGCAGCGGGGGCGTGGTCATGGAGAGGAAGTTTTTCAGAAACAGCTCCACCCCGAAATTATTCAGCGCGGAACCAAAAAATACCGGGCTCAGCTTACCGCTGCGGACCCTGTCTATATCAAATTCGTTGCCGCCTCCGTCAAGAAGCTCTACGTTGTCCACAAGCTCTCTGCGAAGTTCCTCGCCTATGAGACCGTCAATCTTTTCGGTATCGGTCAGCTCGCATTCCACCGCCTCAAGCCTGTTCCTTCCCCCGTGAAAATCGTCAAAGGTGACTATGCACCTGCGTTTTCTGTCGTACACACCCCTGAAATTTATTCCGCAGCTTATGGGCCAGTTCATTGCGTACGTACCTATCCCGAATTCCTTTTCCAGCTCGTCCAACAGGTCGTACGGGTCTCTTGCCTCCCTGTCCAGCTTGTTTATGAATGTGAATATAGGTATGCCCCTCATTGCGCATACCTTGAAAAGCTTGCGGGTCTGAGGCTCTATACCCTTGGCGGCGTCTATCACCATCACCGCGCTGTCCGCCGCCATGAGCGTGCGGTATGTGTCCTCGGAAAAGTCCTGATGGCCGGGGGTGTCCAGGATATTTATACAATACCCGTCATATTCGAACTGCATCACCGACGAGGTTATGGATATTCCTCTCTGCTTCTCCAGGTCCATCCAGTCGGATACGGCGTGTTTGTCGCTTTGTTTGCCTTTAACAGCTCCGGCGGACTGTATGGCTCCCCCGTAAAGCAGAAATTTTTCCGTAAGTGTGGTTTTGCCGGCGTCCGGGTGCGATATTATCGCAAAAGTGCGCCGGCGCAGTATCTGTTCGCTCTGCGTCAATTCTTTTTTCCCTCTCTCAGTGATTTCCTGATTTTACGACGGATACCATATTACCATACAGTCTGTGAAATTGCAATAAACCCCGGTCCTTCGTGACAAAGATTTAAGAATTTTGGTGAAGTCTTTTTCGCAGGCTGACGCAGGCGTGAGTACCCGGCGGGGCGGTGCGGCGATAAGCGGCGGGCGGACAGAAAGCGCCGGGGCGGCAGGGGACGGAGGACCGGAAGAAACGGACGGCCGGAGCGAAAATGGATTTGGAGGAGATCGGGGGTAATGGTCCGAGGGAGCGAACCCGAACGGAACAGAAAGCACCGTGGTGCGGCGAGC
>CASDVX010000014.1 GCA_949284545.1 uncultured Eubacteriales bacterium | reverse complement strand
TTGGAGGCTGTTTTCAGGGTAAGCTGGTCGTTTTGGACGTTATTCCTGCCGCAGAGCACGGTAAGACCGTCGTCCGTGACAAAGGCGTCCGGACGGGAAGGCTTATGGGACGGCTGCTTTGAGCCTCGAACGGGGCGGATGTATCCGCCGCGGATCAGCTCGTCCCGTATTTCTGAGATTTCAGATAACGTTTCCGCCCGGGAAAGCTCGTCAAAAACGGTGTCGATGTACGAAAGCTCCGCCTCGCATTCCGATACCTGCTGCGTAAGAGCTTTTTGAGCGTTGTCCGCCTTTCGGTACTTTTTATAGTAGCGCTGGGCGTTCTGAGAAGGAGTGAGAGTCGGGTCCAGCGGGATGCGGACGCTGCCTCCGTCGTAAAAATCCTCCAGCTCGCAGAAATCGGCGCCTTTTTTCATCTGCCAGATGTTGCCGCTTATTATATCCCCGTACCTGCGGTATTTTTCCTTATCGGCGCAGGCCTGCAGGTCAGACCTCTGAGCGGCCAGCTTTCTGGATATTCTTTCGCGCGCGGAAGTAAGCACTTTGAGAAGATCGTTCTGCTTGCGCTTCTGCGCGTCGGCCTTCGCCCGCTGCTCAAAGGCGGTTTCCGCCAGAAGACTGAAAGACGGGAGTACGCGCGCGTCGAGCGAGGAACCGTACTGATGTATTTCAGTGAAGGAAAATTCGGCGGGACGCCCGCTGCTTTTGTCAAGAAGCAGGCAGGGGACGCGCGTTTCGCCCATAAGTCCCGCCAACACAGCCTCAAGCCTGCCGCGGTCCCCGGCTGAAAACCGCGCGGGAACGTTGCCGGAAGGGAACACGCGGTGAACTATCTCCCTGCAAACGACGGGCGAAAAGCCCTGGACTGTCCGAAGAACGGCCTTGTCGGGTGCAATATCGTTCATATTCAGTATCGCGTCCGCCAGAACGTCGGCGCCGACAGACAGAGGGTTCAGCTTATCCTGCATGGGCGGATATTCGTACCTGAGCCCCGGCAGCACCTGTCGCGCCGAGGAGGACGTGAAGTCAATGCGCTTTATCGCGTCAATTATTATGCCTCTTTCATCCACAAGAATTATATTGCTGTGTTTGCCCATGACCTCGACCGCTATCTTCCTGTTTACCCGGTCTCCGAAGTCGTTGAAGCACTCAAATTCAAGCACCGCCACGCGTTCAAGCCCCACGGTTCCGGCGGACAGGAGCCTGCTCCCGGAGAGATGCTTTCTGAGGAGCATACAGAACATGGGAGGAGAAGCGGGATTTTCCGGCTGGCTTTCTGTCAGGCATACCCGTGCGCTGTCTGCGGACGCCGACAGAAGAAGGCGTTTCATTCCGTCGCGCGTGCGAAACGTGAAAACGAGCACGTCCCTGTCCGGCTGACAGATCCTGTCTGTTTTGGCGCCGGACAGAGCGCCGCGTATCTCCCCGCATATCAGGTTTAGCATCATACCGTCGAGAGCCATAATATAATCCGCCGCCGGGTCGCCGGCAAATCCTTTCTGTCAAATTATCGGCAGCGGAACAAACCGCTCCGCCGTGTCGCATACGCTGAGCGGCCTTTGCATACGGCCGCGCAGCCGCCGGTAAATGATAGCACAAAATAATATCTCCTTCAAGATTTTTCGGTATCTTTACAAATCCGTATTGATTTTTCCAATCAACCGGAGTATCATTCCGGATAAGTGCCGGGTATATAAATATCCGGACATACGAAAGGATGATATCTTTTGAAATCAATGATACCGTTTTTTAAAAGCGTGACTTGTGCCTTGATTTTCCTGAGCGTTACTGTGTGGGCGGTGTCCTGCGGTGATGACATTTCGGATGACACACCTTCTTCAGCGGCATCCGGAGGAACATCCTCTCTTGCATTCCAGGAGAGTACCGAGTCTGAAGGGAAGACAGGTTCGGAATTTGCCGGTTCTGAGACTGACGAGCCGTCGGGATATACCTCGGAAGAGCTGTGTTTCAGCAACGAAGATAAAAATATTTACGGTAAAATCTATCTGCCGGAAAACATTGAGGGACGGATCCCTGCGGTGATACTGTCCCACAGTTTCGGATTGGATCATTCCTCCATGGAGGGTTACTGCGCGGAATTTGCCTCAATGGGTTACGCCGCGTACTGCTTTGATTTCTGCGGCGGAGGCAAAAGCAGCCGGAGCGACGGGAAAATGGAGGACATGACGGTGTTCACGGAAGTGGACGACCTGGAATCAGTACTTGCGGGAGTAAGGGAGCTTGAATATGTGGATCCCGGCAGGGTCTTTCTTTTCGGGACCAGCCAGGGCGGCCTTGTGTCGGCGCTGACGGCAGCGGAACATCCCGACGACGCAGCCGGCATGATACTGTTTTATCCGGCGTTTAACATACCGGAGGCGGTGGAAGGGTATGACCCATCTTCCTCTGCAGGAATGGGCGGCATGACGTCGATTTTCGGAACTGTCGGAGAAGAGTACGTGTCGTCGCTTGACGGGTACGACGTGTACGGGGCGATAGGCGGATATACCGGTCCGGTGCTGATAGTACACGGCACTGAAGACCCGATAGTCTCCCCCGAGTATTCGGAGCGAGCAGCGGATGTATACGAGAACGCTCAGCTGAAGATGATTTCAGGAGCCGGACACGGGTTTAA
>CASDVX010000013.1 GCA_949284545.1 uncultured Eubacteriales bacterium | reverse complement strand
AACGGGATCCCCGCAGAAAAACCCGTACAGCTCTTCATAGCTGTATAATGTCCAGTTATCCGGCATCGTACCATGTATGTCCGGTGTATCGCAGGAGGCGAGGAACACAGTTGCCGAAAGAAGTATTGCCAATAATGCTTTGCATGATTTTTTCATGGTATTTCCTTCCTGTTTTGCGTGCCGTTTCAATATGAACCTTTCAGAATATCCCCTTTTACGCTGTCCGCGGGCGTCCGGCTTTTTACTCTGCGGGGGACGGCTCCGCCCCGTGCTTTACGGGTTTCGGGGGTGAAAGCGCCTTGCGGCGCCTGCACGCCGATACCAGAAATACCGTCCCCGGTATTATCACCGATGCCGAAACCGCCAGCAGGAAAAACTCGAACCACGTGAACACACCGCGGTATTTTTCCGTATTCACCGTGAATTCCCTTACCCGGGTCCCGTCTCCGCTGACTCCGTACAGATATATGGTCCCGTCCTCCGCCGACACCGACCCGTATCCCTTGCTGTAGCAGTAGGCATCCGGCACCGCGCTGTCCGGGTCAAGAAGGACTCTCAGATTGGTGTCGACCATACTCACTCCGCCGTTTTCATTCACATAGAAAAGCGTGGCGGCGTCGTAAAGTCCCGTGCGGTATTCATATACCACCAGCCTGCCCATGCCTTCCGCGGGTATGGCCGTCCTCTTTATGTCCCGCCACACGGACGTGACGAAAAGTCCGGCGAAAACCACCGCAAAGGTGAGAACGGTGAGTATCCTGATCACCGCGCTTTTATACCCTTTTTTGCGAAACGAGATTATCAGCGCCGTATTCACCGAGAGCAGCACCGCGAACAGCGCCAGCACAAGGACGCCGTATACGAGCGTTATCACGGAAAACCGCATGGGTCCGAACACTATGACCGCGGCGGCGCCCAGCAGGACCGGCAGAATCATAAGGTAAACCATCCGCGGCACGTTATGCCTTACCGCCGCGGCCGCTTCTTTCTTTTCAGCGGGATTTCCTAACTCCTTTTTACCCATTATCTTCACCCTTTCATGCGCCGCGGCTGGGCAGGCAGCCGCCGCGGTTTTGCACAAAGCTTTGCATACCGGCATTCCGCCGCGCCCCCGGCGCTTCTACGGCCGGGCTCAGTACTCGGTCACAAACAGCAGCAGCATGCATTCGCACTTGAATTCTGCGCCGTATACCGGCTTGACATATTGTATCCTGACGCAGTACAGAAGCGCCGGCGTGTCTTCTCCCATCGCGGTAAAGTTCACGTACTCCGTCTCCCACGTGAGCGGGCCGTATTCCTTGTACTCGTTCCATTCCGACAGCGTGAGGCTTATGGATTCCTCCGCCTTCCTTACGTCAAAGGTGTTCTTTTCTTCTCCGGGCAGAATTCTCATGGGCGCTCTGTACCACTCGATGCCGCCGGACGACGTCATGCCGAGCCGTATCTGTTCCGTGCTTGGCATACCGCCCGCGTACTTCGTAAGGATGATATCGAACCGGGCGCCGCCTTCCTTCTCGGTCACTTCCGCTTCGTATCCTTCGATCCCTTCGATCTCTCCGGCCAGCAGCTCCTTCGCCTTTTCCGCGGCGTCTTCCGCCGTCACCGTCGCTTCGCCGGCATTTTTGACACCGGGTCCGTTAAACCTGCAGTAGGAGACCCGCCCGTGCGCGTCCACGCAAAACTCCGTGCCGTTATCGCTTTGATATTCGTACTCCGGATAATAGACATACGGGGAATAGCTCTCACTGCCGGTATGTTCTCCCGTGAGCGTAACGCCCAGAAATTCGATCTCAACGGCACTTCCCTTTTCAGGAGCGGCATACCTGCTCGCATCCCTGTGGAACACGCGCACGCTCTCCGGGTCAAAGGGCGCCTCACAGTCGCACCAGCCCGCAACGATCACTTTGTATTCGCCGTACTTTTCCTTTTCCTGCTTCAGCGCCTCTCCTTTTATGGCGGATGCGTTCATAAGCAGCCCTATCGCCGCTATCATGCTCACCGCAGATTTTATTTTATTCACGGTATCATCTCCCTTTATATACCGCCTGCAATAACCTTTAACGCGTCGTGCCGCGCCGAGTACAAAACAGGGTACGGGGATCGCCTGTCCGGCGCAGACGCTATACCTTTCCCCGCGCAGGCTGCCGCTTTTAAAAACATGTGCCCGTCCGTTTCCCCGGGATATATTCTCATGCTGCATCGGACTCCCCTCCTTTTCGCCGTATGTTTCGCCTGTTTTTTCGCCGGGAGCGCCGGTGATTTTTACCGGCAAACGCTGTAAAACGCGGTGGGCGTCTGAAATATCTCTCCGCGGGAGACCGTATCCCGAAATATTTCACATAATCCTGTTTCCGTTCCCTATTCCCCCGGTGACGGCTGAAAAACGCGCGCCCGCCCCGGGCCATTCTCCCGTTTTCAGGCCACGTCCCCGGATACAGCGTATCAGGTTTTTTACATTCTGTCAATAAATATTTTTAATTTGTTAAAATACCGGAAGTCAAACTTCCGGTATTTTTTTGATTATTTATTCGTTTTTACAGTTTATGTATTGCCCGTTTGGCTGCTTTTTACGCGCCGTTTTTTACCTTTGTTCCGTGCGGAAGCTGTAGCTTCCCGGTTCCAGTTCAAAGACGGCTCTTCCGTCTTCGTATCCGTCGGGGGTCAGCTCTTTTCCGGATTCATACACCTTTGCCCCCTCTTTGCAGGGCAGTTTCAGCGTGGCCGTGGTGTTCGCCGGGACCGTGCATCCGTAAACAAGGTCGCCATCTTCAAGCCTCCATCCGCTCTCTATAAGCCCATACGCGGACCTGTAGCTTCCCTCGGCGTAGGTC
>CASDVX010000012.1 GCA_949284545.1 uncultured Eubacteriales bacterium | reverse complement strand
GGAAATCGCATACGGACAACACCGCCACGATAATACCTGTGGGCATGCAAACTATAATTTATAAATTTTACAAATTGTTAGAAATTATATTTGTATTTTCCTGCGCTTTGTGTTATACTACCATGGTATGTTTCTGGCGTGCTTTGCAACGAACAAGATATCTTCAGTGTCATTAGTATGTTTTGAAAACGGGGACTGATTGATTTGATAAAATATGTCATTCACGGGGGAAAACCGCTGACGGGAACGGTGGAGATAAGCGGCGCGAAGAACGCTGCTCTTCCCATACTTGCCGCCACCGTTCTCGCGGACGGTCCGTGCCGCGTGGAAAATATTCCGTCCATAAGCGATGTGTCCATATGTACGGACATCCTTTACAACTTAGGTGCCGATGTGACTGTTGTGGACAGGCACACGCTCATGATAGACCCAACCAGAGTAAATTCTTTCACTGTGCCGTCTGATCTCGCAAGGAGCATGAGGGCCTCATATTACTTCATAGGTTCGCTTCTCGGCCGGATGGGTCAGGCAAAAATGACTACTCCGGGGGGCTGCGATTTCGGTGTGCGTCCCATAGACCAGCATATCAAGGGCTTTGAGATGCTCGGAGCCAAGTGGAGCATGGACAGGGGAATGCTTTGCTTCAGCGCGGACAGCCTTGTCGGCGGGCATGTTTACCTTGACGTGGTGTCCGTGGGAGCTACGATAAACGTGATGCTTGCCGCCGTAAAGGCTCGCGGGCTGACCGTGATAGAGAATGCGGCAAGAGAACCGCATATAGTAGATCTCGCCAACTTTCTCAATACCATAGGCGCCGACATAATGGGGGCGGGCACCGATGTTATCAAAATAAGAGGCGTGTCATATCTCCCCGGCGGAAGCTATTCCATCATACCCGATCAGATTGAAGCGGGAACATATATGGTGGCGGCCGCGGCGACAAAGGGCGACGTGACGCTCAAGAACGTGATACCGAAGCACTTGGAATCAATTACCGCGAAACTTCAGGAGATGGGAGTTGAGGTGGAAGAAGGAGACGAGTGCATAAGGGTTAGATATGTGGGCGAGCTCCAAAAGGCAAATGTCAAAACCCAGCCGCATCCCGGTTTTCCCACGGATATGCAGCCGCAGATAACAACACTTTTGTGTCTTGCCAAAGGGACCAGCCTTGTCACGGAGAATGTGTTTGATAACAGATTTAAGTATGTGGATGAGCTGAGGCGCATGGGCGCAAATATAACTGTGGACGGCAGAGTGGCTGTTGTGGAAGGTGTCGGAGGGTTTCAGGGTGCGCCGGTGAAGGCTGTCGACCTGCGTGCCGGGGCGGCTATGCTGATCGCCGGAGTGGTGGCGACGGACCGGACGGAGATAGAGGATATACATCATATCGAACGGGGATATGAAAACGTTCTCGAGAAGTTCCGCAAGCTGGGAGCCGATATCAAACGCATAGATGTCCCCGACGACATGAGATTGGCCAAAGCCCTTTAATCAAGTGCGCAATGCCTTTGATGCATTGCGCATTTTTCAAATAAGTGAAAGGAAAGAGTAGGATGGCAAGACTGTCTGTGCTGTGCAGCGGCAGCAGCGGAAACTGCACTTACGTCAGATACGGAAGTGATACAGTGCTCATAGACGCCGGCGTGTCCGCCAGACGCATGACTAAAATGCTGTGCGATAATCATGTTGACATAAGCGGGATCAAAGGAATATTCATTACACATGAACACACAGATCACATAAAAGGACTTAGGACCTTTGCCGATACTTACGGCATACATACATACATTAACGCGGCCACCGCTGACCGGCTTCGTGAGAGCGGTCAATTGCCTGACGAAAGACTGGTTTACGGAATTGAGAACGGAGAAACTGTAAAGCTGGGAGGCTTGGAAATAAGATCTTTTCCCACGTCGCATGACGCCGCGATGAGTATGGGCTACCGTGTAACTTCAGACGACGGGCGTTCGGCATCCTATGTAACGGACCTCGGAATTTTCTCGGAAGATGTTTTGGATAGTGTAAAGGGTTCCAATATAGTGGTCCTGGAATCCAATCACGACATGAACATGCTTCGTTTGGGAGCATACCCCAGAGCGCTGAAAAATCGGATCGCAGGGGAGTACGGGCATTTGTCGAACGCAGATGCGGCCACTGCTGCCGTCAGCCTTGTGGCGTCGGGGACGGCAAGGATAGTTCTCGCACATCTGAGCAAGGATAACAACACACCCGAGCTTGCAGTCGGAACCGTCAGCGCCGCGTTATCCGGAGCGGGGATGATAGAGGGCAGAGATTATTTGCTGTTTGCCGCAGGAAGCGACGACGGACGGGAATATATATTTTGATTTCCGGCAAGGAGGGGTGAATGTGAGAATACTCTGCGTCGGCGACGTATGCCAGCACGGCGGCATGGAATACATTCGTAAAAACCTTAGCCGTATCCGCAAAGAAAACAACATTGATTTTGTGTGCGTAAACGGAGAAAATTCCAACGAAATCGGCGCAAACGGGATATCCCGCTTTTCAGCCGAGGACATATTTATAAGCGGAGCCGATGTTATAACCACAGGCAACCATGCGTTTGGGGTGAAAGGTTCCGGTAAGCTTTTTGACGATACATTGTATCTGCTGAGACCGGCCAATATGGCGCCCGAGACTCCGGGTAAAGGGTATTGCCTTTACGATATGGGCCATACGGTGATAGCGGTGATTAACCTGTGCGGGCAGGTATTTATGCAGGAAATATATACAAATCCGTTTACGGAAGCGGACCGCATACTCGAGGAGATAGAAGGCAAGGCTGATATTATAGTGGTGGATTTTCACGCGGAAGCTACGTCAGAGAAAAAGGCCATGGGGTATTATTTGGACGGAAGAGTTACCGCAGTATTCGGAACCCACACGCACGTACAGACGGGAGACGCACGCCTTTTGCCTAAAGGTACTGCGTATATAACGGACGTGGGGATGACCGGACCGGTTGAATCCGTGCTGGGAATAGAAAAGGAGACGATCATTGAAAGGTTCGTTTCAGGAGAAAGGAACAGGTTTAAGGCCGCGGACGGCCCGTCGTCAATGAATTGTTTCATTATTGACACTGCGGATGGCATAGCAGTGTCTGCACGGGCGGTCACATTTTGAATCGGCGAAGCGGAAGGATTGTTCGGGAGGAGCGTGAAAATCGTGAATAATACGGTTAAACGTGCAATAGTGCTGTTTGCCGCGGCTGCCTATACGCTGTGCATGTGCGCCTGTGAAGACGCTCCGGCACAATTGCCGGCGAACAGCAGCCAGCTTCAAAGCGGGGGCGACGGCGGGGGGGCCGTATATGATTCATTTTCCCTTCCTTACAGCAGTAAGAGCGGCTTTAACCCGTTTACTACCGACAGCTTTTTGAACCTTTCGATTTCACAGATAGTTGCGGAAACGCTCACTTTCACAGAAAAGGACGAAGAGGCGGAAATGGTTCTCGCGGAGTCCGTTACGTGCGATGAAGAGAACGCTGTTTACACTGTCAGCCTAAAAAGCGGAATATTGTTTTCAGACGGGTCTGCTCTTACTTCGGCGGACGTGGCTGCATCGGTGAACAGTATCTTGGCCAATGCCGATTCCTACTACTTCAGTCTTGTGAAAAATGTTGCCGGTGTGTCGGCGACAGACGATACTTCGGTAGTATTCACGCTCAAAAGGCCGGACCCTGAATTTGAAAAGATGCTGTGCTTTCCGGTGGTAAAAGAAGGAAGCACAGGCGAGGATTATGTAGGTACGGGTGCATATGTGCTGAGCACGGACGGTTCGGGGAATGCAGTACTTAAATACAATGCGCTGTGGCGCAATGGAGACGTAGCGTCTCATACGATAAATCTCGTGGCAACGGAAAATGCGGCAGAGCTTCATTACATGCTTCAGACGGGAGCCATAGATTATTATTACACGACGGATGCGTCAAACACTTCCGGAAGCTTTTCCGGAGAGGAATGTGAAACCGACATTTTCGGCTTTCTGATGTTCAATACGGGAAAAGGGATTATGTCGTCGCCGGATATGCGCGCAGCGGTTGCCGGTGCGTTTGATAGGGAGATGCTCATCGACAGATGTGCGGTTTTTGCTTCTTCGAACTGCTCTGCTGGGGCATCGGGCACTCAAACCGACGTTGATGCCTGTATGGAAGCCGCGGGGTACACAATGACGGACGAGAATGGCCTGAGATACAAGGAAAGCACATCCGGAAGAAAAACGTATGCGTCAATCAGCCTGTGGTACATATCGACTGACGGAGGCTCGGACGGTATAGCTGAAGAAATAAAAAGACAGCTTGAAGGTATGGGTTTTAAGGTTGCATCAAATGGATATGATTCGCTGGAAGATATGATATCAAGCGCAAAGAGATCGTCCCCGGACATAGTGTATGCCGAATACCGTGTTCCGCCGAATTCCGATCTTTCGGGCCTGCTTGATGCGTCATACGGCGCAGCTGCGGTCATGGGCGGTCTCGGAGATATTTGGAATGAGTACGAACTTTACAGGTCGTCCGAAATATCCCGGGAAGATTTTGAGAACGTCCTTGCAGCGGAAATGCCCTTCACCAAACTGTATATCCGTAAAGCAAAAACGCTTTACAGCAGACTTTTTGCAGAGAGTATAAAAATTTCTGCCAGGATGGCGTATCCGAATGCGGACAAATGGTATATGTATGAATGAGGGCGGTAGATCATGAACAACGGAAGCAGACTGCTTCAGATACTGAGGCTTCTCAACGAACGTACGGATGAAGAGCATCCGATCAAGACGGCAGAGCTGGTGGAAATTCTGGAGCGAAACGGGATACCAACTGAAAGAAAAACGGTTTATCGCTCAATGGAAACCCTGGCGGAAAACGGTTACGACGTGGAAATTTCCAGGACGCCGGAGCAGGGATACTTTTTAGCGTCCCGGGATTTTGAGACCGTTGAAGTGCGCCTTCTCATAGATGCGGTGCTTGCCGCGTCGTTCATAACGCAGAAAAAAACGGACGTACTTGTCAAAAAGCTTGAAGGGCTGGTAAGCGTTTATCAGGCAAGGGAGATCCACGACAGGGTGTTTATCGACAACCGCGTCAAGAGCAGCAACGAGCATATCTATTACAGTATCGACAGGATAAGTGCGGCAATAGAGCAAAACAAAAAGATAACGCTGATTTATAAAAAAGGCGGCTCAGAAAAAAAGCACACGGTGAGTCCGTACGCCATGGCGTGGAACAAGGACAAGTTTTATCTCATAGGAAATATTTCGGAATACGATAATCTTATCCACCTCAGACTGGACAAGATGAGCGGAGTGGAGGTAACCGACGAACCGTCAAGACCTTTCAGTGAGGTCAGCGAGTACCGCAGTTATTTTGATTCGGCGGATTATGTGTCGGGGCATATCAATATGTTCGGCGGAGATCCGGAGTATATAGAGCTTTTATGTACGGAAAAGGGATACGAACTGCTGGCGGACCAATTTGAACCGGGCGTGAATATCAAAAGGGAAGACGGAGTATACGTGCGGGTCAAGGCGGCGGCCGGGCAGGGAATGATTGGTTTTCTTGCGCAGTGCGGAAAGGAAATAAAGGTTTTGTCTCCGAAGAGGCTTGCCGACGGGGTGGCCGAACACGCGAGACAGATTCTGTCAATGTACGGGGAACAGTGCTGACTTGGCAATTTGTTATTTTTGCTATTGACATGCGGGAGCGTGATGTTATATAATACACGTGCGGCATCGCGCCGTGCTTACTCGGAGGGAGGGATATAGGTGAGCGAAGTGCGTTTGAAAGATAACGAGACTCTCGACAGTGCCTTGAGGAGATTCAAGCGTCAGTGTTCCAAGGCGGGAATCATGGCCGAGACACGCAAGAGAGAGCATTATGAGAAACCCTCCGTGCGCAGGAAGAAAAAGTCTGAGGCCGCAAGGAAGCGTAAATTCAAATAATGCAGATATTAAGGCGGTCGCTTGACCGCCTTTTTTCGTACCTGTCCGCCCCAAGGATTCAGGAGGGATCGCATGTTAAAACCGGATTATGTGTTTAATACCGTAGCCGACATAGACGGGGATTTCATATCGGCAGCGGGAGTACGCGCCCTGATATTGGATATTGACAATACTTTGGCGGTGCCGGACAAAAGAGATATTCCCGCCGAAATAAAAAAATGGATAGACATTATGAAGAGTAGCGGCGTAAAAATGGTGCTTTTATCGAATAACAGAGCGGAAAGAATATCGGATTTTGCTGAAAGCGTGGGGCTTCCCTTTGTCGCGCACGGCGGGAAACCGCTCAAAAGGGGCTACCGTGAAGCGGCGGAGAAAGCCGGAGTTCCCGTCAACCGCTGCGCAGCGGTGGGAGACCAGCTTTTCACGGATATTTGGGGAGGTAAAAACGCCGGTTGCGTTACTGTGCTCACAAAGCCGTTTGCTGAGGACCAAACGGCATTTATAAAGTTAAAACGCCTTTTTGAAAGGCGCCTCATGAAAAAATATTTCGGAGAGGGATGAACATGCAATGGGGGCTGTATTCGGAACGGCGGGCAATCCGCAGGATTTTTACGACAGAGGGTTCAAGCATTCCCTGCAAATGCCGGAATACCTGTACGGGCTCGGCCTGGGAGCTTACGAATATCAATGCGGCAGAGGCGTGTCGATCGGGGCGGAGACCGCTACGGCCGTTAAAGCGGAGTCTGAGAAGTACGGTATCGTCATGTCGCTTCATTCCCCGTATTTCATTTCGCTGTCAACGGACGATGCAGACAAGGCGGCTAACAACATCAGGTATATAGTGCAAAGCGCCGAAGCGGTCCGCGCCATGGGCGGCACAAGGGTGGTGGTCCATTCCGGAAGCTGCGGGAAAACGGGCAGGGCCGAAGCGCTGGCGAGGTCTAAGGCCAATCTGGCACGAGCCCGCAGAGAGCTTGATGACCGGGGAATGGACGATGTCGTGCTTTGCCCGGAGACCATGGGAAAAATTAATCAGCTCGGAACCCTGGAGGAAGTGCTTGAACTGTGCGGGATTGATGAAAGGTTCATACCCTGCGTGGATTTCGGGCACTTAAACGCTCGCACGCTCGGAGGAATAAAAAGCCGGGAAGACTTTGAACACATACTGGATGAAATGGAAAACGCCCTGGGCAGATACCGGGCGGAACGGTTTCATGTTCATTTTTCCAAAATTGAATATTCATCCGGCGGGGAAGTGCGTCACCTGACCTTTGAGGATAATGTTTTCGGACCGGATTTCGGCCCGTTTGCGGCGGCTATTGCAGCGAGAGACTATTCACCGGTGATAATATGCGAATCCGCCGGAACACAGGGAGAGGATGCCGTAGCCATGCAAAACATGCTGCGGAAAGCTGAAACGGAGTTGAAGATAAAATGATTTTACCGGAAAATTTACGGTTGCTGCAAAGAGAACTGGGAAATGACGAAGCAGCGCTCGTTATTTCCGATGCCAACCGATTTTATTTGACAGGCTTCAGATCAAGCAGCGGATTTTGCATCATCACCGGTCGGGAACTCTGCTTTTTTACCGATTCAAGGTACATTGAAGCAGCCAGAACGGGGGTGAGGTGCTTTTCCGTGCATGAGGAAAAGGGGAAGCGCCTTGATATCATAAAGGAGAACCTGTCCTCGCTGGGTATAAGCAAGCTCAATATAGAAGCCGAGCACGTCACCGTTTCGGCATATTCAGCCATGCGGGAAAAGTTTTCGGGCATAGGCATTGTGGCGGATGGAGCCCTTGACAGGATACTCAAAAAGTTCAGGACGGTAAAAACGGAAGAAGAGTTATCGCTGATACGGCACGCCTGCGAAATAAGCGACCGCGCATTTACCAGACTGCTGGAGGATGTAAGGCCCGGCGTGACGGAGAGACAGCTTGCTGCGAGACTGGAGTATCTCATGCGCGATTGCGGAGGCGACGGTCCCGCCTTTGATACCATAGTGGTGGCGGGGAAAAACTCGTCGAAACCTCACGGTGTCCCCGGCGATACGACTGTAAAAAACGGCGATTTTATCACCATGGACTTCGGGGCATCGTACAAGGGATATCTTTCCGACGTGACCAGGACCGTTGCGGTAGGAAGCGTGAGCGACGATATGCGCAGGGTCTACGACATCGTTCTGCGCGCCCAACTTGAAGGCCTTTCACGTATACGTGCGGGGGTACCCTGCAAAGATGTGGACAAAGCCGCCAGAAACCTCATCAGTCAGGCCGGGTACGGTGGCAGATTCGGTCACGGATTGGGTCACAGCGTGGGAATCGAAATACATGAAGGGCCGAATCTGTCCCCCGCGAGTGATGCGACGCTTGAAAAGGGCGTTGTGGTGACGTGTGAACCGGGGATATACCTTGAAGGCAGATTTGGGGTGAGAATAGAGGATACAGTATATGTTGAAGAAAACGGCGGGACAGCGCTAAACAGGGTTCCGAAAGATCTTATGGTTCTTTGACGTGTTTTGACGGCAGCTTTTAATCCGACATATCAGGTTTTTTGCGTAAACCTATTGCCAAAACCCGCAAATTATAGTACAATTCAGGCAGGTATTAAATCAGCGAAGGAGAAAGAAAACATGGTAACAGCAGGAGATTTCAGAAACGGCGTGACTTTTGATATGGACGGTACCGTCGTCCAGATTATAGAATTTCAGCACGTAAAGCCGGGAAAGGGCGCGGCTTTTGTAAGAACGAAGCTGAGGAACGTAATAACTGGTGCCGTGGTTGAAAAGACCTTTAACCCGTCGGATAAATACCCCATCGCATACATAAAGAGAGAAGACATGGAGTACAGCTACAACGACGGGGACGTGTACTTCTTCATGAACACCGAGACGTTTGATTTGGTGCCCATCAGCAAGAGCGTGCTCGGCGACAACTTCAAGTTTGTAAAGGAAAACGTGGTGTGCAAGGTCCTTTCCTATAAGGACAGCGTGTTCGGCGTTGAGCCGCCGATATTTGTCGAGCTGGAAGTGACCTCCACCGAGCCGGGCGTTCGCGGCGATACGGCCACCAACGTGACCAAACCCGCCACTCTGGAGACAGGCGCCGAGATTCGTGTTCCGATATTCATAAACGAAGGCGACGTAATCAAGATCGATACCCGCACGGGCGAGTATATCGAGCGCGTTTGATGCAGTAATATACAGTAACGGAGGGATGCAGTATGACTCCAAGCGAAAAGGTAGCGTATATAAAGGGCCTGATGGATGGGCTTGAGCTGGATGCCGACAGGAAGGAAACCAAGGTGATAAAAGCCGTTGTGGACGTGCTCGAGGATATAGCTCTTTCATTGGCGGACCTTGAGGATGAGGTCGCAGTGATAGACGATGACTGCTGTGAGCTCCACGACAGGCTTGACGATGTTGAGGACGAACTGTACGGCGAGTACGACGACGATATGTGCGAGCTTACCTGTCCGGAGTGCGGGGCGAAGGTATGCGTTGAGGAGGATGACCTTTTTGACGGTGAGGCCGTTTGCCCTGAGTGCGGGGCGCGTATCCAGGAAATAGGCTGCGGGTTTGACTGCGAAAACTGCGACGGCACGGATTCGGAAGACGAATAAAAGACGGCGCTCGGAGGCTTTGCCCGGCCGAGCGCCTTATTTTATCATAGGAAGAAGGCTGGAATTGATGGACATTGATAAGATTGCCGTTGATGCGGCGGCCGCAGTAAAGGAACTGATCGAAATTGCTAAACCTCAAAAGGGAGAAATATTTGTTATAGGATGCTCCAGCAGCGAGGTGATAGGGGAAAAGATCGGCACCCATTCGAGCGTTGAGACTGCGCAGGCAATTTTTGATGCGGTATATCCTCCGGTAAAGGAGGCTGGGCTGTATCTTGCGGCACAATGCTGCGAGCATCTGAACAGGGCTGTCATCTTAGAAAAGGAAGCAGCGGAAAAGTACGGCTACGACCCGGTAAACGTGGTGCCGCAGCCCAAAGCCGGAGGCTCGTTTGCGACCGCGGCGTACAAAGGTTTTTTGCACCCGTGCGCGGTGGAGGAGATAAAAGCGTCCTGCGGCGTGGACATAGGAGGGACGCTTATCGGGATGCATTTGAAGCGCGTTGCGGTGCCCGTCAGACTCAGCATAAAAAAAATTGGAGAAGCGGTGCTGATTTGTGCGAGAACAAGACCGAAATTCGTGGGCGGGAGTCGCGCGCAGTACGACCCTGATTTGATGTGATTTACAGTATCGTCGTCCTGCACGTGTGTAAATATTGTGTAAATGCACGCGTTTTTTAATGTAACTGCTTGAAAACAGGCGCTTTTAATGGTATTATCTATGTATGTAAAACAGATAGGAGGAAGGTTAATGGCAGACTATCTCAGCATTATCTGGCCTGACGACAAGTACCGCACCGAATGGGAGGAGCGCGTAGGTCAGGAGTTTTCGGGTTCGATAAAAAGGGACTTAAATGCGGAGAGGATCGTTAACGCCGTCTTTGCCCGTACGAAGAAGGACAAGGACAAATTGGAGAGGTTGTTTTACTATCCTCTTAGGGACGCAGATCCTATTGCCTTCAGACTTGAGGTGATGCAGGATATTCGGACGATTCCGGCGCTTTTTGAGATTCTTTCCGAGTTCAGCAAGGCCATACCTGAAATCAGAGACACCTATGCAAAGTCGCTGGAGAACAGGAATCCCGAGCAGGACGCCGCGCGTGTGCTCGAGGCGGCCTGTATGTACATATCCACGGCGAATTTCTTTTACGATTCTACCAAGGATCTGGACATCAAGAGCAGAGCACTTATAAGGATGCGCAAGCATTTTGAGGACGTGGTCAGTTCTGATTCATTCAAGGAAATGTCCGAAACCGCGCTGAAGCTCCAGGCTGACCTTAAAGATGCGAGCAGCTTCTTTATGGCTCTCAACAGCGGGCCGAGCAGTCTGGGGATTGTCCGCGGAACCTTTAATGTGGACGATTCAATAACCGGCAAGCTGGTCAAAAACGCTGATATACTCTTCAGAAACGTGCAGAAGACGAATTGCTCCATCTACAACAGCGTTCCCACCACGGCGCTTGAGGTGCAGCTTATAGACTGCTTTAAGAAGCAGAAACCCGAGGTTTTTTCAAGACTTGCCGACTTCAGGGTAAAATATGCGGATTACCCGTTCACCGAAGACGGGATAACCGAGTACGAGTTCGAGTTTTACCTGGCGTATATTTCTTTTGTACGCCAGCTTGAAGAGCGCGGGTTTGTGTTCTGTGTGCCCCGCATTTCCCAAAACAACGAAGAACGGGTTTTCGGCGTGTATGACCTGGGCCTTGCCCAAGAGGTATTTGAGCAGGGAGGCAATTCCACCAGAGTCGTAGGCAATGATTTCCAGATTACGCAGGATGAACGCGTCCTCATTATTACAGGTCCTAACCAGGGAGGTAAGACCACGTTTGCAAGGTCTGTGGGACTTTTCCAGGTCCTTGCCCAGGTGGGATGCCTTGTGGCGGCAAGGGAAGCCTCGTTCATGATCATGGACAAGATGCTTTCACAGTTCCCGGAGCGTGAGAACGTGGGAGGAAATAAGGGTCGTCTCAGCGAGGAGATCATCAGGATTGCTGAGATGCTCAGAGGCGTTACCAAGGACAGCTTCATAATCTTCAATGAATCGTTTGCATCTGCCCGCCGCGCGGACGGTGCGGAGCTGGGAAGGCAGCTCATAAAGATACTTCTCGACATAGGCTGTAAGGTTCTGTTTGTCACCCACCTTTACGAGCTCAGCCAGGAGCTTGACGAGGATCCCAACTTTGAAGGCGTGGTAAGCTTCATGGCGGAAGCGGTGGAAACCGAAGACGGATCCGGCCGCAGAACCTACAAGATAATCCGTAAAACTTCGACCGGGCTCGTGTTCGCAATGGATATCGCCAAGCGTACCGGAGTTACCTACGGACAGATTCAGAAGCTTCTGCAAGAGAGAAAAATTCTTCCCGTCAAGGAGGCGAGCAAATAATGTTTGAACCGAATCTCATGAATCCGGCGGGCGTCGAGGCCAACGTGAACCCGATGCCGTTTTCTCAGACGCTTGTGCGTGACCTTAATCTGGACAGAATAATGGACAGGATCACGAGGCAGGGCTATATCCGTGACACAGTGGCGCGTTACATCACTACTCCCGCTCTGGATTCCAGAACGATATATTATCGCCAGGGAGTATATAAGGACTTTGAGCGTCTGAAGGACACATTTGTGGAGGAAATTTTCCGCACCGTCAATAAGACCACCAACATCGATACGTCACGCAGAGGCGTTGGCACGCAGAGCAAGATTAACGTGTTTGAGCAGGTCAAGGAAGCGGTAAACGTTACCAATCAGTATTTTGACCTTCTCAACGAACTTTGCGAGCAGCTCAGAAGCAACCGCAACACTTTCGAGTCTGAGGGCCTGATATCACTCACCGAAAAAGTGATAGCCTATGTGGACAGCGGAGAATACAAGGAGCTGCGCGAGACAGTGAACGGCATTGCGGATTCGCTCTACAACAGCAAAGCGCTGAAGGTGTGGGTAGAATTCGGGTCGGGCCTCAAGGCGTCTGTCGCCACCCTGTGCGACATATCCGAGAAGCAGATAATGCCCGAAGGCCTTTTTTCCAAGCTGTTTTCCAAAGACAAGGGCGATGCCAACGACTTTATCCTCATAAAGAATATACCCGACGGTATTACCAATGACCTTGAAAATATCAAAAAAGAAGTGCTTCTCCATATAAAGAGCATCCTTGCAGCCATGTCCGCAGGAATTTCCCGTTTCTTCGGTGATCTGCGCACGGAAGTATCCTTCTACATGGGTATGGTCAAAATAATCGAAAAGATAACCGAGCTGGGTATGCCTGTATGTATGCCCACGGTATCTGAAGATAAGCGCATAATGACCGCCAAGGGACTTTATGATATGTCGATGGTATTCGCTCTCAACAAGCCGAAGGAGCGTATGACCGAGGATGATGTCGTGTTCAACGACCTTGTGATGAACGAGGGAGATATGCTGATAATCACCGGCCCCAACCAGGGAGGAAAAACTACCTTCCTGCGTGCGGCGGGTATTGCTCAGGTGCTCATGCAGTGCGGCGCCCCGGTCCCGGCGGAGAGCTTCCACTCGTCCATATCCGACATTGTCTACACGCACTTCCCCGAAGAGGAAGACAAGGATATGAAGTACGGCAAACTTGCGGAAGAACTTGCACGTCTGCGTGAAGCGTTTGAGGTTATCACGGGGGATTCGCTGGTACTGCTCAACGACTCATTTGCCACCACGACGACAAAGGAAGGTTCCGTCATCGCCGTGGATATCACCAAAGCGTTTGCGGTTTTGGGTTGCCGCGTTATATTCGTGTCGCACCTGTTTGAGTATGCGAGCACTACGGATACGTTTAATGCGAATCTCGCGGCCGAAGGCATCAATGGCAGAGCGGTGAACTTCATTTGCGACTGTATCGAGAATGAGGACGGAAGTATTAAGCGTACGTATAAAATCATTCCCGGTGTACCCCAGCAGAAAGTCTTTGCCAAGGAATTTGAACAGGCGTTTGCGGCGGCAAGGAAATAATCAAATTTCAGAGAAAAGAAAAACGGCCGATATGGACGTAAAAAGGGAGGTTTCCGCGAAAGCAGGAGCCTCCCTGCCGTTTTTGACCGATACAGTTAACCGCACGGCGAATTTGCCTTATTTGCGCAGAGCAGGAGAGCCTTGCCGCGCAACCTAAGTCAAAGGAGGAATTGATGTGAAGAAAATGTGTTATTTTTTGACATTGCTGATGATACTCGGCGCTTTGACTGGCTGCGGAGGAGAGAAAAACGATGACAAAGACGGCGACGACAGCAAAGCGAGCGCCGCGTCCGACGCAGTAAGCAACGGAGTAGAAAACAGCGGGGGAGAGTCTGAAGAAAGTTCCGGCACGAAGGAATTTGAAAATTTCACGGCCGGAACGATATATCAGGATGGGGACTATCTGTTCAGCATTGACTCAATAGAGAGCACCGGGGATGCATATGTAATCACATACAGAGCTGCCACGGACGCTCAGAATTATACGGGATATTATGATATGCAGTTAACGGTAAACGGTGTGCGCTTCCATTACGACGATTTTAAGTTTACCGATGAGGATAGGCAGAGCAATAACATGATCGGCGGCGGACCGGATCGCCCGATCAAGGTGACCCTGCCACGGACGCTGCTTGCACACGCAGGGATAGAAGAGATTACGTCACTGAAATTTGACGTCACTCTGGGATATTCGTCATACGGCAGTATATACGAGGAAGTGGAGATCAGCGCTACGGTTTATCCGGGGGACAAACCTGAAAACACCGATCCTTTCCCGACGCCGAAAAACGATGAATGGGTACTGCTGGACAACGCCGAAGGCAAAGTGCAGATAGTGGATGCCAATTACTGGGTATCTGCAGCGGACGGCCACATCATGGGGGTAACCATGCATATTCTTGCCCAGGGGGAGGGCAACGGTTACGTTGCGCTGCGGAGCCTGACCGTAGATGATTGGACGTCCACCAAGCAGATGGGGGATGTCAACTGTCTTCTGTCGCCTGAACCCCATTATTGCCGCATCACACTGATGGCCGGCGACGATCCCGGTGAAGGCGCAGACTATTCCGGCAGCACCTTGGCCTATTATGTCTACTATAATTCCGACGGTACTTTGGAAGAGCGCTCCGTAACTCTGGACCTGAGCGGCCTTGCCGACAGCTGAGCGGATTCCGCACGCAAAAGATGCGCTTCGTGCGGTGGCAGCAAATATTGCGCGGTATCCCCCGCGGGGACCATTTGAAATAATTACGGCATATAAAACCGCTGTACGGTATGCAGAACAGCAGACCGTACAACGGTTTTTACACATTAAGAAAGAATATGGCCGGACAGACAAAGCCGGCATAGCGTGTTTCCAATGATATATATTGTCATATGTACGTACGCGTTTGCATCGGGCAAAATAACTTCGCCGACGGCATTGGCGGTAAAATAAAAAGCGGCGCATAAGCGCCGCACAAAGCCAGAAGTTATAAACAAAATATCCCCGCCGAGCCGTGTTCCGCAATAAAAATCCCTGCGTATGTGCAGGTGGGTATCCGCCCTCGGGTTCACGCTCCCTTCGTCCGCTGTAAAGCGGGAGGTCTGCAATCCGCCGTAGGAGATTAGGATTCCCTTAAATAGGTGTAGGTTTTTTAATGCAAAATCACGCACTAAGCAGGGAAAAATGAAATTTTAGCTTTCTTCGTCTTCCTCATCGTCGTCATCATAGGAGTCGAAAATAGCCTCAAACTTTTCTGCTAAGACATCAAGAAGACCCTCATCTTCGACCGGAGCAAAGCCCTGAGCTCCTTCACCGTCTACCAGCTCAAAAATATAGTATTCGCTGTCGGTGTCAAGCAGCTGCTCGGGGTCGGTGATTGCTTCCATCATGGCTACGTAAATCTTGCCTTCGTGTTCGAGAGTGTCTATTATCTCAACTTCAATTTCGTTGCCGTCTTCGTCTTCAAGAACAAGTGTCGTATTGTCATCCATTTGTGTATCCCCTTTATTCGCTTTATACGGGTATTGTAACCTATTTTTCCGCCTAAGTCAATCGGAATATAAAGAAAATATTGTTTGTATGTATTTTATAAAAAATGTATAACGGCTGTTGACAAGAGGTGGATTTTTGTATAGAATCTTTGCAGTGATTTTATAGGAGGTCTTTGTCATGGTTTATGAGAAAACAATTGAAATTATCGCCAATCAGTTTGACGTGGAGAAGGATACTCTCAGCAGAGAAACCGGTTTTGTCGACGACCTGAAGGCAGATTCCCTCGACGTGGTTGAATTGATTATGGCGCTTGAAGATGAATTTGGAATAGAAGTTCCCGATGAGCAGCTCGAAAATGTCAAGACGATAGGCGACGTTGTAGACTATCTCGAGGATACTGTGGGTTAAACGTATATTCTGCACAATAAAACAGCCGTGAAGCGAATCAAGGACGGTGTTCGCCTCACGGCTGTTTGTTGTTTTCAGAGTTTATCGGAGTTCAAAAGTCCAGCATATTCTGCTTGACTGTATCCTTTTCCTGAAGCATAGCTCCCGCTCCGGGAAGCGATTTGACTCGGTACCTGTGAGGCGAGAGAAGACTTCCTTCTTCATAAGGCTTCACCGACACGACGCGCTGACCCTTTTTCAGCGTCATACAGCTTACCCCTTGTGCGCTCTTCGAATTTTTCGCGGAAATAGCTCCTGTATGAACCAGAAGCACCCGCCCTGAAGACGAGGAGAAAAGCAGCTCACGATCGGCCTCCAGATACACCGCTGCCGCAAGGGGAAATTTGTCGCAGTATGCGCCTATCAGCTTTTTGCGGTTAGTCTTTGTAGCGTAGGCCGACATCTCGATTTTCGCAGCTTTGCCGTTCTCAAAGGCAAAAAGGATATACCCGGTATAATCCTTGACAAGCGCAACGAAAACAACGTTTTCTCCCTGTTCCATGCCGACTTTTGCCGGAAGATAATCGCCTATCGCACTCGCCTTTGTGTCCGGAAATTCAGACAGCTTTGTTTTATAGCATTGATGTTTGTCCGTAAAAATAAGCACGTCGGTATTATTTGTGGTCTCCGTAACGCTTACGATCTCGTCTCCGTCCTTGAGTTTCTGCTCGGAATACATCCTCAGCGACGCGGGAGTGATTTTTTTGAGATATCCTTCGCGTGTTACAAATACGTTGACGGCATAATCCTGAACGGCGTCTTCTGTATCAGCAGTGTCGTCCACCTCAAAAGAATAGACGATTTCGCTGCGACGGTCCTGAGAGTATTGATCTATCACATTTTCAAGCTCTTCTATGATAATGTCCCGCACTCTGGCCTTAGAAGAAAGGACTCCCTCCATATCGGCTATGGAGCTTTCAAGCTCACCGATCTCAGCCGTACGTTTGCAGATATATTCCCGGTTAAGGTGACGGAGCTTGATTTCAGCTACGTACTCGGCCTGCTCTCTGTCTATGCCGAATCCTATCATCAGATTGGGGACGACTTCTTCTTCTTCATCCGTATCACGCACGATTTTTACGGCCTTGTCTATGTCAAGAAGAATGATTTCAAGGGCCTTCAGCCTGTGAAGCTTTTCTTTGTTCCTGGTGAGGTCAAAATAAACGCGTCTCTTGATGCACTCCGTACGGAACGCTATCCACTCGAAAAGTATATCCCGAACTCCCAGAACCATCGGATTTCCGCCTACCAGGATGTTAAAGTTACAGGAGAAAGTATCTTCAAGCGTAGTGGTCTTGAAAAGCTTCAGCATGAGCTTGTGGGGATCTGTGCCGCGTTTCACGTCCACAGATATGCGAAGTCCGTTTATGTCAGTAAGGTCTTTGACATTCGTTATATCCTTTATTTTGTTTGTCTTTACAAGATCCACTATCTTGTCAATTATCGCTTCAGCTGTGGTTGTGGGCGGTATCTGATCCACTATAATGCTGCCGGACTGTTCATCAATGTGATATTTCGCCCGGACCTTTATGTTGCCGAGCCCCTCGTCAACGATGCTGCGCATCTCCTCGGCATTATAGAGTATCTGTCCTCCGCCGCAAAAGTCCGGCGCTGTCAGGGTAGAAAGAATATTGTGGCCGGGGTCGCGCATGAGCGCTATGGTGGTCTCACAGACCTCTTTCAGGTTAAAGGAACAGATATTGCTTGCCATACCTACGGCGATACCGAGATTCATGTTTACGAGTATGGTGGGGAAACTTACCGGGAGGAGGCACGGTTCGGTGGTGGAATTGTCGTAGTTTGGCACAAAATCCACCGTATCCTTGTTTATATCGCGGAAAAGCTCGTTGCATATTTTTTCAAGCTTTACCTCGGTATAACGTGACGCGGCGCATTCCATGTCTCGCGAATACGCCTTGCCGAAATTGCCCTTGCTGTCCACATAAGGATGAAGCAGCGTTTCATTTCCGCGGGCAAGACGCACCATTGTGTCGTATATGGCGGAATCACCGTGAGGATTGAGGTGCATGGTGTTGCCCACCACGTTGGCCGACTTGGTTCTCGGACCGTCGAGAAGCCCGTTTTTGTACATCGTATAAAGCAGCTTTCGGTGCGAAGGCTTAAAGCCGTCTATTTCCGGAATGGCCCTGGAAATTATGACGCTCATTGCGTACGGCATATAGTTGATTTCAAGCGTGTCTATTATGGATTGACTCTGCACTATACCGGAGGCCTTGAACTGCGACGCTTTTTCGGCCTGGGTATTCTTTTTTTTAGCCATCAGTATGTCGTCCTTTCAGTGGATGATCTTTGCCGGGAAGCGGCAGGGAACAGAACCGGGATCATTCCAGATCAAGCATGTCGAGATACTTGCTTCCGTTTGCAAAGATGTACTCCTTGCGGCCTGCAAGATTATTCCCAAGAAGCAAATCGAATTTATCAGCCGTTGCTTTGACGTCATCCGGAGTCACCTTTATTAACCTGCGGGTAGCAGGGTTCATGGTTGTGAGAGACATCATTTCCGCATCGTTTTCACCGAGACCCTTTGAGCGTTGCACGGTGAATTTGGCGCCTCCGAATCCCGACGTAATCTCCGACTTCTCCTTTTCCGTGTATGCGAAATACGTTTCTCCCTTGCATGTTATTTCGAAAAGGGGAGACTCGGCTATATAAACGTACCCCTTATCTATGAGGGTAGGAGTGAGACGGTAAAACATTGCAAGTATGAGGGTGCGTATCTGATATCCGTCCACGTCGGCGTCCGTGCATATTATGACCTTGTTCCAGCGCAGGTTTGACAGATCAAAAGACTGTTCCTTGTTGGATTTGTGAGTGACTTCCACGCCGCATCCCAGCACCTTGATTATGTTGATAATGATATCGCTCTTGAAAATTTTATCGTATTCCGCTTTGAGGCAGTTGAGTATTTTGCCCCTGACTGCAATCACAGCCTGAAAATCGGCATTTCTCGCCGTTTTGCAGGAACCGAGAGCGGATTTTCCCTCAACGATATACAGCTCGCTGACATCCGGATCGTGAAAACGGCAGTCGGCAAGGCTGTCGATACGGTTGGATATGTCCAACGTGGTTGCGAGCTTGGTCTTTGTGGCCAGTCTCTGTCTGTCGGCGGCCTCGCGGGACTGCTTGTTTACAAGCACCTGTGTACAGATTTTTTCAGCCTCAAGCGGATTTTCAATGAAGTAGACCTCAAGCTGGTGCTTGAAAAAGTCGGTCATCGCTTCCTGAATGAATTTGTTTTTTATAGCTTTTTTGGTCTGGTTCTCATAAGATGTCTGAGTAGAAAAACTGCTTATCACAATCAGCAGGCAGTCTTCAATATCCGAAAAAATTATCTTGCTTTCGTTTTTCTTGTACTTATTGTTCTGCTTCAGGTACGAATCAATCTGAGACACGAACGCGCTCTTTACCGCGCGTTCGGGAGAACCGCCGTATTCCAGCCAGCTGGAGTTATGGTAGTATTCGGTTCTGGGCGACGAATTTGTAAAGCAGAGCGCGGCGGTAATCTTTACCTTGTACTCCGGAAGGTCCTCGCGGTCACGGCCGCTGCGCTGAGTAGACCAGGTCTGTACGGATGAAATGGAACTGTCTCCGGCAAGCTCATTTACATAATCAGTAATGCCGTTAGGATATATATACTCCGTGGTATCAAAAGAGCGATTGTTCTGGTTGCGGAAAATGAATCTTATGCCGGGGTTTACCACGGCCTGACGCTTGATAGTATCTAAAAAGTAATCTGTGGGTATATCCACGTCCGTAAAGACTTCCGTATCCGGGAGCCAGCGTATGCGCGACCCGGTAGGTTTCCTGTCCGCCGGAACCTTGCTCATTTCGCCGTCAATATTTCCCTTTTTGAAATGCAGGTTATACTTAAACCCATCGCGGTATATTTCAGCATCCATCCAGGCGGAGGAATACTGTGTGGCGCAAAGGCCCAAGCCGTTGAGACCGAGCGAATACTCATAGTTACCGCCGTCGTTGTTCCTGTACTTGCCGCCGGAATACATCTCGCAGAACACGAGCTCCCAATTATACCGGCCTTCTGCGGAATTATAGTCAACCGGGCACCCGCGGCCGAAATCCTCCACTTCCACGGAGCCGTCAAGGTACTTTGTGATTATGATTTTAGAACCGTAACCTTCCCGCGCTTCGTCAAGGGAATTGGAAAGGATCTCAAAAAAAGCGTGCTCGCACCCGTCAAGCCCGTCCGAACCGAAAATAACGGCGGGACGCTTGCGAACCCGATCCGCTCCTTTAAGTGTTTGTATACTGTCATTAGAGTATTCGCTGCTTTTTCTTGCGGGCAATTCATTCATCTCCGTCAATATTCATTAAACACCGTGATTTTACCATACATATTGTGCATCTGTCAATCAAAAACACATGATACTGCATATACGCGCCGTGCGCCATAAAAACGCGCCGCAATTTGACGAAATTGCGGCGCGAGCGGTTTTATCTTGTCTGCCGTGCGATGTTGAGTATTCCGTCCTGCCGGTAGGAGAGGGAATCAAGCTCTTTTCCGGTACCGAAAACAACGCATCTCACGGCGTCGTCCGCGATACGCACCGGGATACCGGTAGACTTTGCAATAAGTGTGTCCAGACCTTTCAGCAGCGAACCTCCCCCGGTCATCGTTATCCCGTCGCGGAAAATATCTCCCACTAATTCAGGGGGCGTGCGCTCAAGAACGCTTTTGATAGCATCCACTATATGGGACGCGCATTCGCTGAAGGCTTCGACTGTTTCGGAGGTCTTCAGCGTGATAGTTTTGGGAAGACCTGTCATAAGGCAGCGGCCCTTTACTTCAACGGTTTTATCCTCGTCGCCCTCCTCCATGCATACGCTGCCGATTTCCTTCTTTACACGCTCGGCCGTGCCGTCTCCGATAAGGATACGGTGTTTGTTTCTCACGTATTTTATAAGCACGTCGTCAAATTTATTGCCGGCAACCTTTATGGATGCGGAGACCGTAACGTCATTCATGGAAATAACTGCGACGTCAGTTGTACCGCCTCCTATATCTACTATCATATTGCCGTGGGGGAGAGATATGTCAATTCCGGCTCCGATAGCCGCCGCCACCGGCTCTTCAATTATATACGCTTTAGATGCTCCTGCGTTGCAGGCCGCATCAATGATTGCCCGCTCTTCAACGTCCGTGATACCGCTGGGCACGCAAACCAACACGCGCGGCTTGAATATGGTATGCTTTATCACGCGGCGGAGAAAACGCTTAAGCATTTCTTCCGTGTAGTCGCAGTAAGAAATCACCCCGTCCTTCAGGGGGCGAAGGATGGTGATGTTCCCGGGAGTGCGCCCCACCATGCGCTGAGCTTCGTCACCAACTGCCAGAACGCCTTTTGTCTCGGTGTCTATCGCCACTATCGACGGTTCATCCAAAACCACTCCGCGGCCTTTCACGTAAATAAGCACCGTTGCGGTGCCGAGGTCAATTCCTATATCAGAAGCGAACATATAACGACTCACCTTTACAAATTAATTGTCACCGTATATGATATCATATTTTTTTGAAAAATCAAACCTTTTGAGGAATTTTACTTCTTTTACGGACGATACACACCGCGGCGCCGTAAACGCGGGTCGCGCCGAAAATACGCAGCATTTTTGCACATTCGTTCAAAGTCGCGCCCGTCGTGATGACGTCATCGATAAGCAGTACACTTTTGCCGCGAACGGATTTTGGATCAGCCACATCGAAGACACCGGCAACGTTGCCTTTTCTGGCTACCTTTGACATTCCTTTCTGCGGGCCGTTGTCGTACAGCCGGATGAGTGCGCCGCAGTTTACCGGTATGCCCAGAAAGCGGGAAATATGTTTTGCCAAAAGCTCAGTCTGATTGTACCCGCGCTCACGCAAAGATGTTTTGGACGAGGGGACGCAAACTATCAGGTCAAAGCGCACATCCGAATATTCAGACAAAACCCTGTCGGCCACAAGGCGTGCAAGAGTTTCCACGCCTCCGAACCTACCGTATTTTTTGAACCGGATTACTCCTCTTTTGGCAAGACCGTCATAGTAGAGAGGCGCAGTGCGGCGGGTGCACGGGAAGGAACGCTTATGACACTCGCAGCAATCAATATCTACTCCGCATATTCTGCACACGTGCTTTGAACCCACAAAGGGAAGTGACGAAAGGCAATCGTCGCAGATGCCTTTTGACGACGACGGAATGACAGAGCTGCAAAACGGACAACGCGGAGGAAAAAGCACATCGAAGAATCCCATAATCACGCCTCTCTGTACAAAAATTCCGCGAGGGCCGTAAATCGGGCGTTCCTGGTGGTATTATTGACCATGGAGGATATTGTATCCGCGCTTCCGATGAGAAGCACCATTTTTTTTGCCCGGGTTATCGCCGTATAGAACAGGTTTCGGTACATTAGCTTCTGAGGAAGCGAACACACCGGTATCACAACGGCGTCAAATTCCGAACCCTGGCTCTTGTGCACGGTTATAGCGTACGCCAGGTCGAGATCCTCCGTCATGGTAAACGGATACTGGTACAGCTTGTCCTCTACACGCATGCTTATTACGGAGGCATTGCTGTCGATACTCTCTATAACGCCTATGTCGCCGTTAAAAATACCGCTGCCGCTTTCGCCGGAGGAATCCGTCCACATCAGGTCGTAATTGTTGCGTATCTGCATCACCTTGTCGCCCTGACGAAACAGTGTACCGTGAAGGGAAATCTCATTTTTTGACAGGTCCGCGGGATTCAGAACCTCCTGAACTGAACGGTTGAGAGCTACGGTACCCGTAAGACCGACCTTTGACGGGCAGATGATCTGAATGTCCCACATCGGGTCAAACCCGTAGGCTTTGGGAAGCCTGCGGGATACCAGATCACATATATTGCGCACAGCCACATAGTCCGAGGAGCAGGGAAGAAAGAAAAAATCGGCGTCCTTGCAATCAAGGACGGGCATTTCTCCGGAAACCACACGGTGGGAATTTGTGATTATCATGCTTGAAGCGGATTGACGGAATATGTGGTCTAAGTGTACGCATGGGAACAGGCCGCTGTCGATGATGTCTTTGAGTATATTTCCCGGACCGACGGACGGAAGCTGGTCGGCGTCTCCCACAAGCACTATTCTGCAATGCGGTTTGAGCGCACGGAGAAGGGACTCAAACAAAAAAATATCCACCATGGAAGTTTCATCCAGAATAACGGCGGAATAATCCAGCAGGTTACCGTCATTGCGCATGAATCTGCTTGCACCGTATTCATCCAGGCCGGCTTCAAGCAGTCGGTGAACGGTTTTCGCTTCATGCCCCGTGAGTTCCGCCATCTGTTTGGCTGCCCGGCCGGTGGGAGCGGTAAGACAAACCTTAATGCCCATGTCCTCGTAGGCTTCCACTATTCCCCTGATGACAGTGGTCTTGCCGGTCCCGGGCCCGCCGGTAAGAACGAGCACGCCGCGCTGTACGGCGCAGGATATAGCGCGCTTCTGTTCATCTGCGTAATTTATGGAAAATCTCTTCTCCAAGCGGGTTATCAGACGTTCGTGATTGTTCCCGTCTTCCGGGAAACAGCGGTTGAGAAGACATAAACGCTGCGCAATATACGACTCCGCCCGGTAACAGTCGGGAAGGAAAAGGCATTCCGTGCCGTCGAATTCCTCACTGTAGAGGTCCTCGCTTTCCACGAGCAGGTCAATAGCATCCGCAACGAGCTCTTCATTACATCCCAGAAGCTTGACGGCCACCGGCACAATTTTTCCGCGGGGGATAAAAGTGTGGCCGTTTGTACAGTTGTGGGTCATGACGAAGAGCACGCCTGCCATTATGCGTTTCTGCGAATCGCGCGGCACTCCGAGCCGTTCTGCTATGGCGTCCACTCTGTCAAATCTCAGATGTATCCTGGTTGATAGTACATATGGATCGTTTCTTATCACTTCATTTGTCATGACGCCGTACTTCTTATATATCCGTATGCATTCCGCAGGTGTGATGGAGTACTTTTGCAAAAACAGCATGGCGTTTCGCAGACCAAACTGTTCTCTGTATACCCTGGAAATTTCCTCAGCTTTGGATATGGAAATGCCCTTGACTTCGGCAAGACGAAAATAATCGTTTTCTATCACCGACAGAGCTTCATCGCCGAAAGATTCAATTATTCTTTCGGCGATGATAGGACCTACGCCTGGTATGGCTCCGGATGCAAGATATTTTCGGATATGAGATGTGTTTTCCGGGGCTGATATTTCAACGGAATCGATCTGAAATTGCCTTCCGTAGTCTCTGTGTACCGTCCATTTTCCCAACGCCGTCAGGCGCTCCCCGGGGCGTACGTCGGGCAGGATGCCGACGGCGAGGATGGTGTCGCTTTCATTCCCGACTTCAAGCACAGTATAGCTGTTATCGTGATTGACATATATTATGTTTTGCACCACCCCGGAAATCCTTGCGGTTTCCTCCACAATCACACCGGCCTTTCGCGGCTGCGGCAACGGAAAAGAAAACCGCAGCTTGATTGTTATGTAACGCTATTCAGAAGTATAGGTTTGATCGCCGTTAATTTCGCATATCGAGCTGTAAAGGTTATCGGCATTACACAGCAAAACGTTGGGATATTTTTGCGTAAGCAGCTTGGCGCATTCGACCCCGTTCTCGTCAAGTCCCTCATCAAGTATGATTACATAGTGAAACGGCCCGGAATCGGAATACTTCGCGAAAAACGAGACTGAAGTTTCAATGTCGCTGCACGACGAGGAAAAAGGCAGTACCGTAGCGGCATATCTGCGTCTTCCAACGGGGTACAGGAATTGCCTGCACAGTGCGTTCATTACAACGGCAAACCCTATAGCGGCCATCACAATGAGAATAAAATATATTAACCCTGTTAACATACAGCAGACCACCTTAAAAATGTTTATTACATTCTATTCGGCGGCGCGGTTTAGGGTTATTGCCGTACGGATTTTCCCAGGGTGCCAGCCATATCGGTCTTTTCCCACGGAATATCGAGATCATCCCGTCCCATATGCCCGTAAGATGCCAGAGGACCGTATATGGGAGAGCGAAGACCGAGCTTTTCTATTATGGCCGAAGGCCGTAAATCAAAATTCTCGGCGACAAGACGGGAAAGAACATCACCCGGAAGCCTGCCTGTCTGGAACGTGTCCACAAATATGGATACGGGAGAAGCTACGCCGATTGCGTATGCCACCTGTATCTCGCATTTGTCTGCAAGTCCCGCGGCAACAATGTTTTTGGCAATGTAACGGGTCATATATGCGGCCGATCTGTCAACCTTGGTGGGATCCTTGCCAGAAAAGGATCCTCCTCCGTGTCTGGCGTAGCCGCCGTAAGTGTCAACAATTATCTTCCGTCCGGTGAGCCCTGTATCTGCAGCCGGCCCGCCGAGACAGAATCTGCCGGTGGGGTTTATCAGTATTTTGGTTTCGGGCGTTATGTAATTTCCGGGCACGATAGGGTCTATGACGTGCCTGATGATGTCGCCGCGTAGCCTGTCCTGCGTCACATCCTCGTCATGTTGGGCGGAGATCACTACGGTGTCGGCATACAGGGGAACGCCGTTCTCAAAAGCAAATGTGACCTGGGTTTTTCCGTCGGGACGAAGGTAGGGAAGGATACCGGACTTTCTCACATAAGCCAGCCGGCGGGCAAGCTTGTGGGAAAGAGAGGCGGTTATGGGCATAAGTTCCGGAGTCTCGTTGCACGCAAAACCAAACATCATACCCTGATCGCCGGCGCCCGTATCCATGGAATCCGACCCGCGGGTTTCAAGACTGTCGTTTACCCCCATGGCAATATCCGGCGATTGCTCGTGGAGAGAAATATTTATACTGCACGTATTGCCGTTGAAGCATGCTCTGTCGGAGTCATACCCGATGCCGCAAATAACTTTTCGCGCTATTTTCTCAAAATCCACACTTGCCGAGGAAGTTATCTCCCCCATGATATTTACGGTATCGGTGGTGACAAAAGTTTCGCAGGCAACACGTGAATTTCTGTCCTGCGAAAGCAGTGCGTCGAGTATGGCGTCGGATATCTGGTCGCAAACCTTATCAGGATGCCCTTCCGTGACGGATTCTGACGTAAAAAGATATATCCCCATAATTCTTCCTCCAAAGCAAAAAATAAACCGTCGCGGGAAACGACGGCAGAAACAGCATCTGCTCATCTTTCGGCGAAAGCCGCAGGAATTGGCACCTTGCCTCAGGCAGGTTGCCGGACGTCACGGGGCCTGGACCCTCAGTCACTCTTGATAAGCCTTATTGCTGTCAATTATACAGATAAAATCCGGGTATGTCAATACTTCAGTGTATTCCTTTGAGGACGGGAGATATTTTTTTGTATATCAGAAACGCTATAATGACATTGACCAGTCCCTTTATGCAGGTAAAGGGAACGTTAAAGATAAGGAGGGCGGCGGGGATTGAATCCACGGACGGCAGAATAGTCTGGTAAGCGCTCAGAACAGCCTCTTCCGGCATAATAGCGGAAAAGTAGAACGGATACACAATGAACAGGTTTGTGAAATATCCTATCACTGTCATCGTAGCCACACCCGTCAGCGAACCCGCAAGCGCGGAGCCGCGGCTTTTTTTACGCTTGTAAATAAGGCCTGCAGGGACAACAAAGCAGCAGCCGAGGATAAAATTGGAAAGTTCGCCGACTCCTGCTGTAGTGGTGAAGAAAAGATTGAAAAGATTTTTCACAAGGCACACAATCACACCCGCCAGCGGGCCGAAAGCAAAGGAGGCGAGAAGGGCGGGAAGCTCGGAAAAATCAAATTTTATGAATGAGGGTATCAGCGGGACGCTGAAGCTCAGAAACATCAGTACGGCGGAAAGCGCCGACAGCACGCCTACGGTAGTTACAGCCCTTAAATTAACGGATTTTTTTTCAAATGCGCTCATAATAACGTTCCCCTCCGAAAAAATAAAGCCCCGCCGACAATGCAGCAGGGCAAAATAAACAAAACCGCTCTATCATCCGGACTTTACCGTCGGTCACGGGATCGCACCGTGTCTGCTTTCGCTCGCGGACTCGTCGTAGAACACGCATTACCGCCGGTGAGGAATCGCACCTCGCCCTGAGCATTGCAATGCTATCACATTATACGCTGTGTGTCAATACTCGTGATTGACAAAACCGCCGGGTAATAATAAAATTTTTTCCGGCGGGGTGACATAATAAATGGACACAGCACACATAATCATAGACCTGCTTGAGAAACACGGGTTCAGGGCATATTACGTGGGCGGTTTCGTAAGAGATATGCTGTTGGAACTTCCTTGCGCGGATGTGGATATCGTCACGGACGCGGTTCCAGAAGAGATCGAAAGGATATTCGGAGCAGGGGACGGTATCGGGAAAAAATTCGGTACGGTAACCGTACATGCCGGTGACATCACCGCTGAGGTGACGACTATGCGGCGGGAGGACGGTTACACAGACAAAAGACACCCGGATTCCGTGAAATTTACGTCTGATATATATGGGGACCTTGTGCGCCGCGACTTTACGGTAAACGCGATAGCCTGGCACCCGACAGAAGGGTTTATCGATCCTTATCGCGGCAGAGACGACATTGCGAGAAAACGCCTTAAAACGGTGGGAGATCCGCGCAGACGGTTTTTTGAAGACCCGCTGCGCATCCTGAGAGGGTGGAGGTTTTGCGCCGAGTTGGGGTTCAGCATGGAGAAAGAGACGGCCGAGGCGGCAAAGGAGCTTGCAGGGCTTACGGCGGTATTACCGTGCGGAGCGGTCAGAAGAGAGGTCGACAAAATACTGAGATCCGATTCACCGCAAATTCTCCTTGAGATGCTGGGAGGGAGACCCGGAGCAAAAAAAATGAGCGCAGCCGCGGTGTCTGCGGCGGCAGTTATAATGTCAGGGCTTGAGCCTGAAACCGTTGAGGTAAGGTATGCGGTATCGCCTAAAAAAATATCGGAGATGAAAGACATCATAGCAATAATGCACAGCGGTATTGAAACCGAAAAAGACCTTAAAATGCAGCTGTATATTTACGGATTAGAAAAAGTATCAGCCGCAATCGAAGCCGGAAAATATTTATACGGCTCAAACCGAGCCTCGCAGGCGTTGAGTCGCCTGCTTGAAAGCGGCGAGGCATACAATAAAAGCATGCTGAACATCGATCATGCCGCATTTGCGGCAAAATACGGTAAACGGACCGGAGAGATACTTGACAAACTCACACGTGCGGCGATTTCCGGGGAAATACCAAATGAAAGAAGAAGCCTTGAAAAGCTGGCAGACAAACTATCGGACATGTAACACAAAAGAACGGCGCCCCTCATAGAATGTATGGCAAATACATTTTTGAGGGGCGTTTTTCTCGGCGATGGATAATACGGAGGGTATGAGCACGATGCCTTGCCGGAGCGCCGCGCAAGACATGTGAAAATCTGACCGCGCAGTCAAAAAGAAAGGTGACCGCAGAATGAATTTTATCTGTATAGGAGGGGACAAAAGGCACGCCTACATGAAGGATATGCTGATGCAGGCGGGCTTGTCCGAAAAAACCTATAAATCATGGGAACACAGACCGTTTTCTGAGGACGATGTGCTTATTCTCCCCGTACCGTCCTTCGGGAAAGACGGTATGATAAAAGGAATGGAAGAGGTGAATTTATCCGCTCAGAGGTTGCTTACAGGCGGAACGGTGCCCGGACTAATAATCGGAGGAATGTTCCCAAAGGATTTTATCGACGGCTGTAAAAATGCATCTGTAAAGGCGATAGACATTACAGACAGAGATGATTACGCAATTTTAAACGCGATACCCACGGCGGAAGCGGCGATAATGATTGCAATGGAGGAACTCACGGTCTGCCTTTGGGGACTCAAAATACTGGTTACAGGCTACGGCAGGGTGTCGCAGGTCCTGTGCGACAGGCTTACCTCTCTGGGCGGTAAAGTAACTGTTGCAGCCAGAAAAAATTCGGATCGCGCATATGCAGTTACCAGAGGAGCTGAGAGCGCGGACATAAGGGATTTGGATGACATTCATCCGGAAAAATACCGTCTCATTTACAATACAGTGCCCAGCACAGTCATAGACCGAGATTTCATATCGCGGGTTCGCAGTGATGTATTGATCATCGATCTTGCGTCAATGCCCGGAGGCTGCGACACTGAAGCTCTGGAGGAACGCGGCATAAAGTGGATACACGCCCTTTCGCTCCCGGGAAGAAACGCGCCTGAGACAGCCGGAAATGTACTTGCGGAAACGGTGCTTAAAATTATCCGTGAGGAGGGAAAAATATGAGGATAGGATATGCGGTTTGCGGGTCATTTTGCACGCATAAATACGTAATACCGGCGATGAAGGAACTGATTTTGAAGGGACATGAAATAATACCGGTACTCTCGGAAATCACAGCGCATACGGATACGAGATTCGGGAAAGCGGAGGATTTTATAGAAGCAATAAGCAAACTTACCGGACATGAGCCCATAGTTTCGGTGCGCGATGCGGAAAAAATAGGGCCGGGGAAGCTGACAGATATAATGATCGTGGCGCCGTGCACGGGGAACACGCTTGCAAAACTTGCGAACGGCATTACCGACACGTCTGTGACTATGGCGGCCAAAGCCAACCTGCGCAACATGAAACCGCTGCTGCTGGCGGTTGCGACGAACGATGCTCTGAGCGCTTCCGCACAAAACATAGGGCGACTGATGAACACCAAAAATGTTTATTTCGTGCCGATGAGTCAGGATGACGCAGTCAATAAACCCACGTCCGTTATAGCCGAGTTTGCAATGATACCCGAGGCAGTGGACGCAGCATTGAATGGCAAACAGATGATGCCGGTATATGTTCCGAAGGACGGGGAAAAATAAAACCGGTGATTAAATGGAAAAAAGTGAGAAGTTTAGCGAGAAGTTTAAACTGGTTGCAGTCGGACTGCTCTCCGGGGCGGTCAACGGTCTTTTCGGCACGGGCGGAGGGATGCTGCTTGTGCCGCTGCTGCGCGATTGGCTTCACATTGACGAGAAAAAAACCTTTGCCTTGTCCGTGTGCGTTATACTGCCGGTATGTGCCGCGGGACTTATTGTGTATATGGCTAAAGACGGCTACAATCCTCTGGATGCGGCTGCGTTTTCGGCGGGAGGGATAGTCGGCGGCATAACAGCCGGGAAACTGTTCGGCAAGGTACCGGTTTCGCTCATAGGCAAAGCGTTCGGCGTTTTGCTCATTCTCGGCGGGATAAGGGCGGCGTTTTTCTGATGGTCAATGTGATCGTAGGATTTATCACCGGTACGGTGAGCGCTCTTGGCATCGGAGGCGGATCCGTTCTGATGACGTATCTGGCTGTAGCCGGGTACGGACATTTTGACGCAGTCGGCATAAATTTGACATATTTTATATGCTGTGCAGTGCCCGTTGCAATAAAACATATAAAAAGCGGACTGATAGCGTTGGGAGAAATATTGCCGGCGGCGATCCCGGCATGCGCGGCATCGGTGATAATAAGCATAGCAGTATCGGATATGGATCAGGATATGCTGCGAAAAGCTTTTGGCTTTTTTGCGATTGCAGCCGGGGTACGTGAGATTTTTAAAAAGCATAAATAAACATCGCGCGGGACGGACCGAAAAAATCAGGTCTGTCCCGCGCGATTTGATGTTTCGGCTTGTCAGCCGACTGAACCGGCATTGTCGCTTGTGAGATCGCTTATGAAATCTTCTATTGAGGATTTGATGTCATCGACATCCGAAACGATTTCGTATTTGCTGGAATCGTGCCCGGAGGTATCGTTCGGCAAAGAAGAATTTGAAATTTTGCCGTCGTCAGTGCACGCCGCAAGCGCAAGCGTTGCCGCAGCCAAAATGGCGGAAACAAGTGAGCGTTTGATAATTTTCATCTTCAAACATCCTCGCACTTTATTTTGATGACAGTATCATCCGTAGTATGATTTGCAGTAACGCCCCAAGTTATTCGCAAAAACCGAAAAAAGCAAAATTGTGATTAAAATTCCCGGCTGAAGTCAAACATCTTATGACTGCTTGACATAGCTTACCGGCGGGGTTATAATGTGGAGGATGATTTTCGTACGGATTTTATTTCCGCCGCGTTTTGTGTGCGTGGGCTGTGCGCCCCATACTGCGGCGGTCGTTGAAAAATCAAATATTTTGTATCGGAGGGTATATTTTGTCAGATACCACTTTTAAGCATGCGCAAAACAGGCGCAGAAG
This sequence comes from uncultured Eubacteriales bacterium, assembly GCA_949284545.1. Taxonomy (GTDB): domain Bacteria; phylum Bacillota; class Clostridia; order Oscillospirales; family CAJFTT01; genus CASDVX01. The sequence continues at coordinate 14,855 of CASDVX010000012.1, read as the reverse complement.
CTCCGGCAGCAGGAGAAAGGTGCTCCCGGCGTCCCATGTAGACATTGAAGAAATGCCAGGACTGGTCAGACACGCTGCACCCGGATCCGCGGGAGGAACGTCTCGGACGCAGGAAAAGAAAAACGTTTCGGCGGTTAAAAAATCTTTTGTAAAAAACGAGAACGCTACACCGGAAATGCCGAAACGCAGGGTCAGGAATAAGGACCAGAATAAACTTCAGCAGACGATAGTCATGGCCAATAAAGCCGGTGACGCCGTGAAACAGCCGGTAAAAGCAGTCAAAAAGCCCAGAGGCGGGGCGGCAAAAACGAAGCCGCTCAAAATAATCCCGCTGGGAGGGCTCAACGAGATAGGTAAGAACATGACGGTGTTCGAGTTCGGCAACGATGCCATAATCGTCGATTGCGGGATAGCTTTTCCGGACGACGAGATGCTGGGCGTGGATCTCGTGATACCTGATTACACTTATGCACAGAAAATCGCTGATAAGATACGCGGCATTTTTCTCACCCACGGTCATGAGGATCACATAGGCGGTCTGCCGTTTTTCCTCAAGAAGGTCAACGTGCCTCTTTACGGTACCAGACTGACTCTGGGGCTTGTGGAGGGCAAGCTTGCGGAACACGGACTTCTTGAAAGCGTGAAAATGAATGTAGTGACACCGGGAACCGTCATAAACGCCGGTGTTTTCAGCGTAGAGATAATTCATTCAAACCACAGTATAGCGGACGCAGTCATGCTTGCGATAAGATGCCCGGTCGGCCTTGTGATTCACACGGGGGATTTCAAAATAGATTGTACGCCGATACTTGACGAAATGATAGATTTGGGAAGATTAGGGCAGCTCGGCAAGGAGGGCGTTCTTCTGCTCATGTCCGATTCCACAAATTCAGAGAGGCACGGGTACACACAGAGCGAGCGTACGGTGGGCGCGGCTTTCAACAACCTTTTCCAGCAGGCTGAGAAAAAGAGGATAATCATAGCTACCTTTTCGTCCAATATACAGAGAGTGCAGCAGATATTTGACTGCGCAAAAAAGTACGGGCGCAAGGTGGCCATATCCGGGCGAAGTATGCTCAACGTCATCACCAAAGCCATAGAGCTGGGGTATCTGTCGGTGCCGGATAACCTGATAATCGATCTTGACACTATAAACAGATACAGCAAGGAACAGATAGTTATCATCACCACCGGCAGCCAGGGAGAGCCCATGAGCGCGCTTTACAGGATGGCGTTTTCGGATCACAGGAGCGTGGTTGTCGGGCCGGAGGACTGTATAATCATTTCGGCGAATCCCATCCCGGGGAACGAGAAGTTTGTGGGAAGAGTCGTGAACGAGCTTATGAAGCTCGGAGCGACGGTTCTGTATGAGTCACTGTACGACGTGCATGTCTCCGGTCACGCATGTCAGGAAGAGCAAAAGCTGATAATAGGGATTACAAAGCCGAAATTCTTCATGCCTGTGCACGGGGAGTATAAGCACCTGGACAGACATGCCCGCACCGCCAAGAGCATGGGATATTCCGATGACAGGATAATCATCAGCGACATCGGAAAGATACTTGAAATAAATTCCGAAGGATTTAAATTCAGCGGGACGGTGCCGTCGGGAAGAGTGCTCATAGACGGTTCCGGCGTGGGAGATGTGGGAAGCATCGTTTTGCGTGACCGCAAACATTTGGGAGAAGACGGACTTATTGCAGTGGTCGCCACAATAACCTCCGATGAGCCGCGTCTGGTGATTTCCGGGCCGGATATAGTCTCAAGAGGATTTGTGTATGTGCGCGAATCGGAAGAGCTCATAGACGGCGCGCGTAAGATTGCCGCGGAGGCGATAGAAGAGAGCCTCGGCAACGGCCGGGTAGATTGGAATTCCCTTAAAAACACCGTGCGGGATGAACTTTCTGATTATATTTTTGCGAAAACCAAGCGCCGTCCGATGATTTTGCCGATAATAATGGAAGCTTAAGGCGGAGACTCGGTCGTAACAGGTAGAGGCTGGGAGGCGGAGCGGTGAAAAAAGGATTTTACACCTATGAAATAGCAGCTATGGCACTGGTTGCGGTATGGCTTATAACGGCACTGTTGGGCCTGTTTGTGTCGGGCGGCACGCTTGTGACGGTGCAGCTGATAACGGCGGCGGCAGCGGGGCTGACATGTGCGGTGTACCTTTACAATCAGCGCACGAATAACGTGAAAATGCTGCGCCATGTGAGCAGACGATTGTCTCCTATGGACAGGCACAACATTGAGTCGTTCCCCATGCCTGTAATCGTCGTTGATTCTTCAATGTCGGTCAGATGGTACAACGGCATAGCAGCGTCGAAATTTTTCACGGGAGATAAGATATCGGCAAACGCGCGCGACATCATACGTGGGTACAGCACGGATTGGGACGGCAGGACGTCACAGAGCGTGATTGTCAACGGAAAGGGATACACGGTTTACGGAAGCGAGTTTTCCGTTCAGGGAGAGCGGCTTTTCGTACTGTATTTCCATGATGACGACGAGCTTAAGCGCATAAGTGCCGAGTACTACAGCTCAAGACCGGTAGTCATGATAATCACGATTGACAATTACGACGAATTGCTGCGTGAAGCGCGTGATTTGGAAAAAACAAAGATTGTGGCCGGCGTTGAGGAGACGATACTCCGCTGGGCGAACCGCACCTCGGGGATGCTTCTGAGATATGACCGGGAGCGGTACATATTTATGGTTGAGGAGCGCGATTTCCGCCGCCTCAAGGACGACAAGTTTGATCTGCTGGACGATGTGAGAAAGCAGGTGAGGCCGGACGGCACGTACCCGACGCTTTCCATAGGGATTGGACACGGATACGATTCTTTCCGCGAAGGAGAAAAAGCGGCGCGTCAGGCTCTGGATATGGCGTTGGGCAGAGGAGGGGACCAGGCTGCAGTCAGCAATAAAGGCAGCTCTGAGCTCTATGAGTTTTACGGCGGCGTAACGAAAGGAATCGAGCGCAACAGCAAGGTGAGAAGCAGAGTCGTTGCTGCGTCGTTGGAGACAATGATAAAGCAGGCATCAAACGTCTTGGTGGTGGGACACGCAAGGTCCGATATGGACAGCATCGGGGCGGCAGTAGGGATACAGTTCATTGCGGTAGGCCTCGGTAAGGAAGCAAAATGTGTGGTAAACAGGGAAACAAGCCTTGCTGAGAATCTTATCAGATATGTAGACGATTCCGGGCTGGACGTGTTCATTTCACCGGCTCAGGCGCGTAAATATCTGACTCCGGCGACGCTTGTAATCGTTGTGGATAATCAGAAAATCAGCACCGTCGAAGCGCCTGAGATCGTTGAGGGTGCGAGCAATCTTGTTATCATAGACCACCACAGGCGCGCCGCAGACTGTATACAGAATCCAGCCCTTTTGTTCAACGAACCCAATTCCTCGTCAGCATGCGAGATGACGGTGGAGCTGATACAGTATATGTCCTGCGGAAAACCGAACAAGGTGCAGAGCGAGGCACTGCTTGCGGGCATAATGCTTGACACAAAAACCTTCACTTCCAACGCCGGAGTGAGAACATTTGAAGCTGCTGCGTACCTCAGACGCAGAGGGGTTGATACGGGGACGGTAAAGCAGCTTTTCGCGGAGCCGTTTGAAACCTACAATCTGAAAAACAAATTTTTAGGCAACATTGCAAAATATCATTCCGCGGTCATTGCGGTTTTGCCGGTAAACAGCAATGTGAACTACGTAAACAAATCCGCATCTCTCGCGGCGGACGAGCTTGCGGCGATTGAAAGGGTGGACGCGGCCTTTGCTGTGTACTCAACGGGTGAGCAAGTGGTCATATGCGCACGTTCGTCCGGCGCGGTAAACGTGCAGCTTGTCATGGAGCGGCTCGGCGGCGGGGGCCATCACAATATGGCGGGCGCACAGATAAGGAATACGCCGGTTGATGAAGTACTTACCAGACTCAAATACGCAATAGATCAGGTACTTATAGAAGCAAAACAGGCGTCTGCAGAGCAATGAGGGCTTTGCACGCCGGGAAAGGAAGATAAGAATGAAGGTTATATTGAAGTCAGATGTGAAGGGCCAGGGCAAAGCGGGAGAGATGATAAACGTGTCCGACGGATACGCAAGGAATTTTCTCTTTCCCAAAAATCTTGCGGTTGCCGCGGACAATCAGTCTATAGGCGAGTTCAACAGCAAGAAAGCTGCCGCGGAACACAGGATTGAAACGGAAAAAGCCAAGGCTGAGGAGTTTAAAAGCATTATAAACAATAAGCAGCTGACGATCAAAGCTAAGGGCGGAAACGGAGGAAAGCTTTTCGGGTCGGTCACACCGAAAGAGATTGCTGAGGAAATCGGAAAAACCTTCGGAGTTGAAGTGGACAAAAGAAAAATAATTTGCTCGGACATAAAAGCGTTTGGAGATTATACTGCCGAAATAAAGTTTTATCAGGGTATATCTGCTTCCGTTAAAGTAAGTGTCGTAGAGGAATGACGGGATGGAAACGGAATCCTTAAAGCAGCCGTACAGCCTTGAGGCGGAGCAATCGTTGTTGGGGTCGGTGATTATCGATCCTCCGTCGATGAACGAGATAGTTTCGGCCGTACAGCCTAAATACTTCTTTCTGCCGCTTCACAGAATGATTTTTTCATGTCTTATGGCCATGTTCGAAACGGCAAGGCCGATAGATGCAGTAACGCTGCTTGATGAAATGAAAAAATCCCCGGAATACGATGATTCGGCGGGACGGCAGTATATTCTGCAGCTTGCCGACTCCGTTCCGACCTCCAGGCATATAAAGTCGTATGCAAAAATAGTCAGGGACAAATATTACCTCCGAACCCTGATAGATGTCAGCGGGCAGACCATCGAGGAGGCGAGCGACGCGGCATCGGACGCCGAGACCGTGATCGATGCTGCGGAGCAGCGCATCATGAACATACGGGGCGGGCGTAGCAGCGAGTTAAAGCCGATACGTGAGATCATAGGCCAGACCATGGATTATCTCGGGAAAATATCCGGAGATGATAAGTCTGAGTTTTTGGGCATACCTACAGGCTTTTCCACGTTAGATAACGTGCTGACGGGTCTGCACAGGTCTGATATGATCATCGTAGCGGCAAGGCCCGGAATAGGGAAGTCGAGCTTTGCTATGAATGTTGCGCAGAACGTTGCGAAACAGAATAAAGCGGTCGTTGTTTTTTCGCTTGAAATGTCCGCAGATCAGCTTATCACGAGAATGCTGTCGACAGAAGCGCTTATAGACAATAAAAAGCTTCGCTCGGGGGAATTCAAAAACGACGACTGGTCGCGTATAGTTGCCGCGGTTTCCGCTCTGTACAACATTCCCATGTATATTGACGACAGCGCGGATATAACCGTGCCGGAAATGAAGGCGAAACTCAGAAGGGTAAAAAACCTGGGGCTTGTGATAGTCGACTATCTTCAGCTGATGACCGGTACGAGACGTACCGACAGCCGTGTCAACGAGGTGGCTGAAATCACAAGAGGGCTGAAAATAATGGCAAAAGAGCTTAACGTTCCGCTAATCGCGCTTTCGCAGATGTCGAGAGACGTGGACAAGAGAAAAGGAGAGAACTCTACACCGGTGTTGTCGGATCTCCGCGAATCGGGTTCCATAGAGCAGGATGCGGATATAGTCATTTTTCTCCACCCCGAAAATGCCCATTTGTCTCCCGAGGAGAGGCCGGAATCCATCGATATGAAGGTACTCGTGGAAAAAAACAGGCATGGGGAACGCGCTGCCCTCAGATTCAAATACGTGGGGAAATACACCAAGTTTACGCCGGTGACAGAAATATATACCGGTGATGAACCTTATTGACGTCTGGGGTTGAATTCCGTACGATGTTGTGGTATAATCCGACCAACAAGACTATGGGGGGATTTTTAGTGAAAAAAGTCGTTGCGCTCGCACTCGCATGCGTGTTGACGCTGTGCATGTGTGCGCTCGTGTCATTTGCCGATGATCCCGAATTCAGATATGCACTGAACGCTACGGGATCCGGAAACAAACAGTATAATCCGGGAGATACGGTCAATTTGAGCCTTATTCTTAACCGTGACGGAAACAGCTTTTCTTACTGCCAGTTGGGCGCGGTGATTACGGTTCCGTTTGAGATTACTGACGTGTCATACACAATCCCCGGCCAATCCGCTGTATCGGTCCAACCGGTGAAGAGCGATCCCGAGAAGGATGCAGGGGATTCGAACCCGTATAGGATAAGCATATCCTACGCTCCGACGGTTCCTGGCGACGGTTCATTGGGCGAGCAGGCTTCCGGGAACGTGGGCCTGTCGTTTAAGATTGCAGAGGAAGCTCAGACCGGATATAAGGACATAACGGTAGAAAGCATTGAAGTTTATGTCTACGAGCAGGTTGCAGGCGGGGACACTTCAAGCGAGGACACTTCAAGCGAGGACACCTCCGGTGAGGTTACATCAAGCGAAGCGGAAGACGAAGACGACACGCAGGGCGGCGATGAGAATACAAGCGTCGTCGCACTTACAGCGGCCCGGAGCGCATCCTACGTGAAATCCAAAGTGGATATGCAGCCCAAAAGCACGACGGATGTCAACGGCAGCGGAAAAACACTGCGCGTAAAGGTAAACAATCCCAACGCCACAAACACCAACCTCGCCTCGCTGGAGGTGGAGGGATTCACACTGTCACCGGAGTTTGCGTCGAATATAGCGTCATACACCGTCAACGTGGACGCCGACACAACGCAGGTGCTGATAACTGCGGTAGCCGTCAATACCTCGGCAGTAATTACGTTCAAAACCACCGATGCGGTGTCCGTGAGCGCCACAGGCCTTGTAACACTGAGCGATGAGGAGACGCAGAGAGTGACTGTCACCGTCTCGTCTTCACCGCGCACAGCAGTGTATACGATAGAGTTTGTGCGTCCCGGCGAAACGTCGCAGTTGCCGTCGGACGTATCGTCGGAAACGGAAAGCGATGAGTCGGATCCTGATATCCCCGGGACTGTCACCTCAACGGGTTCTTCATCGGACGATGTTACGTCTGACGTATCTTCGGAACCGTATGTGCCCGGGTCAACCGAGTCGTCGGGCGGCGGCATGGACGTCCTTACCATGGCGCTGATCATACTGCTGTCGCTTGGCTGCGGATTCGTTCTCTGCCTGATACTTGTAAATACGGGTGTAATCAACCGTGCCGGTGCGGGAAACGGTGCCCGCCGTAATGTTCAGCGCAGCAGTGTGGATGATGACATTTTCACCGTTCCCCAGAGGAACGCTCCCAAATCTTCCGGATCGTATACCGCGACCCGTGTAATGCCGATACCCAACTCGAACGAACAGCCCAAACAGCAAAGCAAAAAGTTTGAAGTAAATATAGAGTATGACAACCTGGACTCCGATACCGATTCTGTGACAGACAGCGGCAAAACGGGGCAGGAGGCGAAAGGAAACGGCGGCAAAGAGGAAAAGAAAAAGAACCAGTTCTTCTTTGACGACGACGAGTTCTGAAAAACGGCTGCTGAAAGTAATTTTTCAGACAGCGGTGAGCCGCAATAATTAAAGACAGGGGGAGATGCACGAGCACCTTTCCCTGTCTTACGTTTTGGTGAAAATCAGTCTCGAATGGGTGTTTGATTCGATTGCGGATTGACAAACGTTATGTAAAAATGTACAATATGTTGGATTAAAACCACAGGAAGGGGATACGCGTGGTCTTCTCGAGCCTGCCGTTTTTGTTTCTGTTCCTCCCGCTCTCGGCACTTTTGTATTACGCGGCGCCGATTAAGCTGAGATGTTTTGTGCTTCTCGCAGTCAGCCTTTTGTTTTTCGCGTGGGGGGAGAGCAAATACCTTTTTCTCATGCTTTTTACCGTATCCGCGGACTATGCGGCCGGATTGGCGGTACATGGTTTTATAAAAAAACAGAAGCGCCGCAGTGCCAAGGTCGTATTTGTTGTTGCGATAGCAATAAATCTCGGGCTGCTCGCCCTATTCAAATATGCAGATTTTATAATTGACACGGTAAACGGCGTTTTTTCGTCCCGTTTATCACCGCTGGGCCTTGCGCTTCCTCTGGGGATATCGTTTTACACGTTTCAGGCGATGTCATACGTCATAGACGTATACAGGGGTAAATGCGAGCCTCAGCGCAATTATATAAAGTTTGCCATGTACATAGCTCTTTTTCCCCAGCTCATTGCGGGTCCCATAGTAAGATATACCGATATAGCCGGGAGAATTGACGAGAGAAGCACACACGGGCAAGAGATGGTTCTCGGTATAAGAAGATTTGCGGTGGGACTCGGGAAAAAGGTTTTGCTTGCCAATACGGTGGGCGCACTTTATGAGACGCTGTCCTCATACGGAGAAGAGATGACTGTTCTTACGGCACTGCTTGCTGCCGTGGCGTATACATTCCAGATATATTTTGACTTTTCCGGTTACTCCGATATGGCTATCGGCCTGGGACATATGTTCGGCTTTGACTTTCCCGAAAACTTCAAATATCCCTATGAGGCTGTCAGTATTACAGATTTCTGGAGAAGATGGCATATAACCCTTTCGTCTTTTTTCAAGGAATATGTATATATACCGCTGGGAGGCAGCAGATGCGGACCGGCGAGAAGAACATTTAATTTGTTTGTGGTCTGGCTGCTCACGGGAATATGGCATGGAGCAGGTTGGACGTTCGCGGTCTGGGGCTTGTATTTTTTTGCGATTTTGTCTCTTGAAAAGGCATTTTTGCTCAAATGGCTGGGCAAAGCACCGAGATTCATCGGAAGAGTATACAGCCTTGCGCTCATTGTAATGGGATGGATAATCTTTTCGTCGGAATCCCTGTCGGACGTCGGCGTGTTTTTGAACTGCCTTTTCGGCGCCAACGGATTTGCTGACGATGTGTCGCTTTATTATCTATTCACTAACATTCTGCCGCTTTTGGTGATGACCGTGGGGGTTACGCACATCCCGTCGAAAATCTCAACGCGGTTGCTGGATTCGGGAAAAATCGGCAGAAAGGCTTCCGCTGCTATACAAACTGCGGGCGTTGCGGTAATTTTGATAATGAGTACGGCGTTTATTGCTGGCGATACGTACAACCCGTTTCTGTATTTCAGATTCTGACCGGAGGTGACGAAGATGGAAAAAGTTTGCCGCGCTGCCGCGCTGATGTTTTTTCTCGTTCTCGGGACGGTGGGGATTCTGATATTTGTACTTCCGCACCGAGCATTTTCGGATATGGAAAATCGTGCATTATCGCAGTTCCCCGAATTGACGTGGGAAAAGCTTGTGTCGGGAGAATGGCAGACTGAGTTTGAAAACTTCGTATCCGACCAGTTTGTCGGACGTGATCTGCTGTGCGGTCTGAGTTCATCCGCAAAGCTCTTGGCGGGAGCAAGAGATATATCCGAGGTTTACATATGCAGTGACGGGTACCTTTGCGAAATGATAACCGATGGAGATATAGATGAAGATAAGCTTTCAGAAAATCTGTCCTCGGTGGCGGGATTCGCAGAAAAATACTCTGAGCTGAACACAAGCGTGATCTTGGTTCCGCCGGCGGAGTACGTGCTCAAAGACAAACTCCCGCCTTTCGCGCCCGAGTATGACGTTGACGGCTTATTCGAACTTATCCACGCACAGCTTGACGGAAAGCTGTCGGTAATAGACCTGAGGGAAAGCTTCGCGGGACACAGCGAAGAGGGGCTTTTTTATAAAACGGACCATCACTGGACCTTTCGCGGAGCAAACCTTGCGTATTCACAATACTGTTCTGTGACAGGTATACAGGAATTTGCATTTGAACATAGAATGGTAACGGACGATTTCCTCGGCACGTTGTATTCAAAAACCCTGAACCCGTTGCAGGAGAGCGACGAAATATGGGCCCCCGTTATATCCGGCGAACTTGTTACAACCGGCGGGATAGGGCACGTCTACGATGAAAGTGCGAAGGACCGTAAGGATAAATATACTTACTTTTTTGGAGGAAACGAAGGCCTCATAACCGTCGAAAGCCGTGAATCCGCGGGCGCCGGTACGCTGCTTTTGATAAAGGATTCATTTGCTAATTCATTTGTACCATACCTTACTGAAAATTACGATAAGATAGTTATGGTGGATCTCCGATATTTCAGCGGACGGATATCGCAGCTGGTGGAAGATGAGGACGTATCGGATATTCTGTTCCTTTACGGTACGGAGAGCTTTGCTCAGGCCAATCATTTCAACAGGCTCGCACTGTAGTTTTCCGGGGAATTTGTGCGCAGCCTTTGAGATGGCAATATATTGAAGAGAGGTTGAAAAAGAATGACGAAAATACTTGGCGGAATTTCTCTCGGGTGCCAAAGCTGGTGCTACAGGGATTTCAGGGGCGCAGACAAGCTGGCGTCGCTGCTCAGAGAGAGCAATCTCGATACGCTGGAGATGTGCAGTGTCCACTGCGATTTCGGAGACCGGGAGCAGTGGAAGAAGGCTGCGGACGATTTAAAGAGTCTGGGAATATCGTTTAATTCATGCGGCATAAACGGCATGAATACGGACGAGAAGTACATGCGCAGCCTGTTCGACTTTGCCGCATATTCCGGAATATCCGTGTTGGGAGCCGACCCTGATACGGATGCGGTGGATCTTATTGAAAAGCTTTGCAACGAGTATTCGTTGAAAATTGCCGTTCACAACCATGGAAAAAACCACAGATACGGCAAAGAGGAGCAGCTGGACGCGCTGTTTTCGATGTCCACAGAGAATATTGGGCTGTGTCTTGACACCGGATGGGCGCTTGAAGCCGGGCTCGATCCCGTCAAGTGTATAGAAAAGTATTCCGACAGGCTTTACGGGGTGCATCTTAAGGACTTCACATTTAACGCTGAGGGACAGCCGGAAGAGACCGTGCTGGGCACGGGAGTCCTCGACCTTAAAGGTGTGATCGAAGCGTTGAAGCGTGTGAATTTTTCCGGGTACGCTTCTTTGGAATATGAGGGGGACGCGTCAGACCCAGCCCCCAAAATAACGGCGTGCGTGCAGAACCTTATGAAGTACTGCTGATAGGCGAGACTGTACTTACCGCATTGACGGCTAATGAAGTTATAAAGATCAAGATGTAAAGAAATTTGCAAGAATTAAAATTAATTCTTGCAAATTTCCTATTTATGTAGTAGAATACACCAGTGCGTCGGACTACATATAACAGCAGCGCGGAGGGGTTATTTATGCATACATACAGCGAGCTTTCAAAGCCGGAAGCAAAAGAGATACTTGCAGAGCTTATGAAAAAGTACAGTGAATACAAATCAAAAAATCTTTCACTTGACATGACCAGAGGGAAGCCGAGCACCGAGCAGCTGGACCTGAGCACGGATATGCTGGGTGATTCGGCATATAAAACCGGCAAGGGCGTTGATTGCAGAAACTACGGTATGCTGGACGGCATACCGGAGATAAAGGAACTGTTTGCAGAGCTGCTTGAAGTTTCTCCCGACGAAATTATAGTTGGGGGCAACTCAAGTCTCAACATGATGCACGACTGTGTGGTAAACGCATTGCTCATGGGTGTCAGTGAAGGAAGCACCCCTTGGGTAAGGCAGGGAAAGCTGAAATTTTTGTGTCCGGTACCCGGTTATGACAGGCATTTTGCCATAACAGAGAAATTCGGTTTTGAGATGATACCCGTCCCCATGGACGGCGAGGGCCCGGACATGGATACCGTGAGACGATTTGCGGAAAATGATAGGTCAGTAAAAGGTATATGGTGCGTACCTAAATACTCCAACCCCGGAGGCATTACGTATTCTGACAGGGTAGTGAGGGAGTTTGCAGCCCTTAAACCGGCTGCTGAGGATTTCCGAATATTTTGGGACAATGCATATGCCGTCCATGATTTTACCGACGAGCCTGACAAATTGCTGAACATTTTTGATGCCTGCAAGGAATACGGAAGCGGGGACATGGTTTACGAGTTTGCTTCCACTTCGAAAATAAGCTTTTCCGGAGCGGGTGTGGCTTGCCTGGCTGCGTCAAAGGAAAACTGTAAATATCTTAAGAAGCAGCTGAGCATACAAACGATAGGCTATGACAAACTCAATCAGCTCAGACATGCGTCTTTTTTCAGAGATGCCGCCGGAGTACGGGCTCAGATGAAAAAGCACGCAGCAATCATAGCGCCCAAGTTTAGGACCGTGATAGACATTCTCGAAAAGGAACTCGGCGGAAAGGGTATCGCCTCGTGGACTAACCCCAAAGGCGGGTATTTTATAAGCTTTGATATGCCCGGCTGCGCGCGGCGCATAACGCAGCTGGCCTCCGAAGCCGGATTGAGCCTTACTCCTGCGGGTTCTACGTTTCCGTACGGCAGAGACGAGGCGGACAGCAACATCAGAATAGCTCCGACGTTGCCGTCTGTGGAGGAGCTTGCCGTTGCAACGGGATTATTCTGTGTGTGCGCAGAAATAGCATATCTTGAGAAAATGCTCTCTGAGTGACAATATTTGCACATTTGACATTGACATTTAGCCTTCGAAATTATATAATACGTAAGGTTTACTCTTTGCTTCACGGGTGGACCGGAAATAAAAACAGGAGGCTGAGACCGGATGAGAAAGGTCCCCAAAGTGACGTTTTTTATTGTTGCACTGCTCATTTTCGGCATGGCCTGGATAGCGTTGGTCGGCGTTGATTTTTCGTATGGCGACATATCCAGCTTCAGTATCAAAGGTGCGCCCGATATCCGTACGGGCATAGACATACGAGGAGGCATCGAAGCCACGCTTGTTCCGGACACCGGGACCACCCCGACGCGTGAGCAGGTAGATGCCGCTAAGGAGATAATTGAGCTTAGGCTCGATTCGCAGAACATAACCGACTACGATGTGTACACAGATTACGCGGCGGGCAGCATTTTGGTAAGGTATCCGTGGAAGTCCGATGAGACGGATTATAACCCGGAGGAAGCGATAGAAGAGCTTGCCGCCTCAGCGCTGCTCACGTTTCAGGACGACGACGGCAAGATACTCATGTACGGTGAACGTGTGGACAAGGCTACGGCCGGATACGATAACGAGGATGGCAAATACGTCGTTTATCTGGATCTTGACTCCAAGGGTACGAAAGAGTTTGCTGAGATAACCAAAGAGTACGAGGGAGAGAACATATCCATTTACATGGACGACCAGTGCGTGAGCACCGCCACCGTGCAGGATGTGATTGACACCGGCGTTGCCGTGATATCCGGAAGCTTTACCAGGGAAGAGGCTGTGTCGCTTGCAAACACCATAAATGCCGGATCACTGCCCTTCGCCCTCACGGCGAGCGGCAACAGCTCGATATCGCCCACGTTAGGCGAAGGGGCTCTTACGGTGACAGTATATGCCGCCATTGTTTCCTTTATTTTGGTTTGCCTCTTTATTTTCATATACTACAGGGTGCCCGGCTTTGTCGCATGTATAGCCCTGGTAGGTCAGGTAGCCGGAGCGATACTTGCGGTTTCGATCCCGCAGTTCACCCTTACGCTGCCCGGAATCGCGGGAATAATCCTTTCGATAGGTATGGGCGTGGATGCGAACATAATCACAGCCGAGCGCATCCGTGAGGAAGTCCGCGCAGGGAGGACAATAAGCGGAGCGATAGGTGCAGGCTACGACAACAGCTGGTCTGCGATACTTGACGGAAACATCACGGTGCTCATAGTTGCTGTGATACTTTACTTCCTCGGGTCCGGTTCGGTGAAATCCTTCGGTTACACTCTCGGCGTCGGCGTTGTTCTTAACTTTGTCATGGGTGTTTGGGCGTCCAAGCTCATGCAGAAGGGCCTTTCCGGCTTTAAAGTGTTTGACAGGCCTTGGCTTTACGGAGGTGCTCGCAGTGAAAAGAATTGAGTTTTACGAGAAACGCAAGGTCTTCTTTTCAATTTCCGCGGCGGTTGTCGTGATAGGCATTCTCTGTTGCTTGATTTTCGGCGTTCAGTTGGACATACAGTTTAAGGGCGGCTCTATCCTTTCCTACTCCTACTCAGGGGATATAGATATCAACGGGGTTGAAGACATTGCCGAGGGCAGCCTGGGAATGAATGTGTCCGTCGCCAACACTACGGACGCCGCCGGGATGACGGTGGTACAGATAAGCACATCGGGCGGTATTTCCACGGAAGCGAAGTCGGCGCTTGACGACGCCCTTACAAAGGCGTACCCCGACAACGACATAAAATTTACGGAAACAAGAAGCGTCAGCGCAAGCATGGGGACATCCTTCCTTGTCAAGAGCATAGTGGCTATAGTCCTTGCTGCCATTCTCATGGTGCTGTTCATTTGGTGGAGGTTCCGTAAAATCGGCGGTTTGTCGGCCGGGACCTTTGCGCTGCTTGCTCTGTGTCTGGACGTTTTCATAGCGTTTTTGGCATTCGTGATTTTCGGAATACCTCTTAACGATAACTTTGTGGCCGTTATTCTGACGATATTCGGCTACTCGATAAACGATACGATAGTTATATTTGACCGTATCAGGGAAAACGAGAAACTCGTAGGCAACAAGTACCCAACGGAGGAGATTGTCACCAGAAGCATCAATCAATCTTTAGGACGTACCATAAACACGTCCATATGCACCTTGACGGTTATGGCTGTCCTGTCGATATTTGCAATTGCCACGAATCTCGATTCTCTCATAAGCTTTGCACTTCCGATGATGTTCGGTATCGTGAGCGGATTCTATTCATCGACTTTCATTACCGGTCCGCTGTGGGCAACGTGGAAGAACTTCAAAGCCGCGAAGAAAACGCAGCAGGACGCAGCGTGACGATACTCACGGCGCTGCCATTGCTCCGCAATCAATATAACCCCCTTTTAGTAAGGAAAAACAACAGAAAAGCACCCCTT
>CASDVX010000011.1 GCA_949284545.1 uncultured Eubacteriales bacterium | reverse complement strand
CAGAGCGTGGCTTTGCGGCCCGCAGGAACGGGCAGAGGGACGCGGTGCCGTTTCTGTGCGACTGTTCCGCCCGGCTGGGACGAAGAGGCTGCCCTGACTTTTTTCCCTGTCCCCCGCCGCCCACGCGCTCCCTTGTACCCGTCGCCGCCGCGTCCGCCTGCTGCTGCACAGCCGAAAGAGGAGAGACGCCCCCGCGTGTCCCGTCCCCGCCACCGGACAGACCACGCACTCCGGCCTTTTTCTTTTGCGCCCCGTCGCCGTTCACAATCCGGGGGCACCCCCCTCCGCCGCGATTTACGGATTTTGCACTCTTCGTGTCCCGCCCTGCCCGTTTCCGCCGGGACGAGCCGGGAAACGCCGCCGCTGCCGCAACCGGGCAGCCCCGCCGGGGGAGCCCTCGGACGGTCCGTCCGCCCGCCCCCGTTGCAACAGAAAAAAGGGAACGCTTTCTTTTGAAAGCGTTCCCTTTTTTGCAGGCGGACGGCGCGTCAGCTATCCTGAGCAGACCCCCTTAAAATGTCTTTGACGTCTTCAAAGCTCTCATCCCCGCTGCCGCACACGCTTATTTTCGAAGACAGTATATAATACCCGGAATCCCCCGCCTGTTCAAGCATGACCAGATATTCGGACCCCGGCTCCACGCTGTCCGCAATGAAAATAATGTTGATGCTTTCCCCGTCTACGGTGCCCTTCAGAACGTCCCGGACGCTGCACAGATATCTCTCGGTATCGTTGTTGTCGCTGCTCCCGGTCAGCTCCTCGGGGACAACCTCCGCTACTACGGAAGAACCGGAAACCACCTCGGCTATATCGTCGCTCCGGATGAAGTCGTAGCCCGTAACCCGGGAAACATCTTCTCCGCTCAGAAGGAACTCCTCAATATAATTTATGACGCCGGAGGTATCCTCGCTTTCCGGTTCCGATTCGGAAAAATCACCCACAAAGGAGTCGTTGTACATGGTCGGGGTCTCCCCGTACTCTATCATGATGTTGTTCATCGGCAGGTAAACATCGTAAGGAAGATAAACCGAAATTGTTTTTGAAAGGACAAGAACATATTTCGCGCCCTGAACGTAGTCGTTTGCCTTCGTCTTATACCGGATACCGGCATCCGTGACGTCCACCGTCATGTCGCATGTCCTCACGCGGATATCTCCCTGAGTGTCCGTTCCTTTGAGCCATTCGACGGGCGTAAATGTCGAATCGTAATATACCCCGTGTCTTTCATATTCCCCCGTGTAAACGGCGGCCACTATATCGGTGGCGGCGGACAGAGATTCATCAAAAGTCATGTATTCTGCCCGGCCGTTTATGACGACGACTTCGGAGCCGGCGGGACCGCTGCTCTCGCCGGGATCTGGCGCGACCGTGCCGCACCCTGACAAAGCAAGGGAAAAGGCAAAAACAAACGCCAAGGAAAGAAGTGCCGCTTTTTTCATGTCAGACCCTCCTTGATATGTCGGCTTTTCGCCGCATTGCCGGTTTATCAAAAAACGTATGAATCAGCCGCTGACGGGAGCAATATCTGCAGATTAAATGTATCATATTTTTTTAATTTTTTCAATATTTTGTTGAAAAAACGGTCATATTTACAAAACAGCCTGCAGCAACCGGAAAGAGATTCGCCGTGTGCACATTGCTGCCCCCGGAAACACGCCATTCCCAAATATTATGTTTCCCGCCGCCGGGACGAGCCGGGACCCGTTTTTTGCCCCTCCACGTCTCCGCTCCGGGACGTGCAGGGGCCCTTTCCGCCGCGATTTACGGATTTTGCACTCTTCGTGTCCCGCGCCGCCGCGCCCCACACACGGCCCGCGCCGTCTTGCCCCCGCATTCCCTTGCCACTGCCGCAGTAGTGAGGAAAACGGTTTTGCCTGCTTTTCTCATCCGCCGCCTTGCCGCACTCTCTCTTTTCGTTTGATTCGGACCCGCGCCCGTCCGTCCCGCTCCCGGTTTGCCTGCCCGTTCCCGCCGGGACGAGTCGGGGATGCATTCCCGCAAGTCATAAGCCGAGGACACTGTCCCAAGCTTTTTTGCGCCCCGCCGCCTTGCCGCACTCTCTCTTTTCGTTTGGTTCGGACCCGCCGCACGTCCGTACCGCTCCCGCGCTTTTTGCCCGATTCGGCCCCGCGCCGCCGCCTTGCCGCCGCGTTCCCTTGCACCCGCCCCGCCCGCTCCCGCCGGGGAAAAGCAGCGTTGCGCTGTCCCCGCGACCCTGCCGCACAAATTTTCTGAGAAAAAACTCCGCTTTTTTCAGGGCATCGACAGGCTTTTGCGTGATATGACACCGGGGTTGTGGCATAATTTTACCGCAAATGTGCCAAAAAACGGCAAGGGCGGGACTGCCCGTCACGGGAGAAAGGGCGGAAGTGAAAAATGAAAACAGCGTGGGCAGACGAAGCGTTGAAGGAAAAAGAGGCAGGTAAAGGAATTCCCGGGGAGGGGAAAGCCGGGTACGGAAGAGGCGGAGACGGGAGACTCGGAGAGG
>CASDVX010000010.1 GCA_949284545.1 uncultured Eubacteriales bacterium | reverse complement strand
TGATAAACCATTTTCATTTTTAACAACCCCCGATTTTATATATCTGTCATCTATATGAACCCCGCGGACCGCGTTGAGCGGTCATCGCGCGGAATAGGTGCGGACAAGCCCGCATCGGCAGCCGCCGGGACAAAGAGAGATGACACGGACGGACAAATCAGCTCCGCTCCCCGTACAGCTCCACGCCCAGATCACCGTCGAATTCCGGGAAAAGCACCCGGACGGTCTCGCTGCGGGACGTGGGTATGTTTTTCCCCACGAAATCGGCCCTGAAGGGAAGCTCCCGGTGTCCACGGTCCACGAGAACGGCGAGACGTATCGCCGCCGGCCTGCCCATGGAAAAGACCGCCCCTATGGCGGCCCGCACCGTCCTGCCGGTATAAAGCACGTCGTCGGTGATTATCACCGTTCTGCCCTCCACGGAGAAGGGAAGCGAAGCCGCCGCCTTACCGTCCGGCGAAGACGAAGGCCTGTCGTCACGGAAGGGCCCAACGTCCAGCTCGCCGCAGGGCACAGGCCCGCCGGTTATCGCCCCCAGCCTGTCCGCTATCATGCGGGCAAGGCACAAGCCCCGGCGCTTTATGCCGATTATCACCACGTTTTCCGCCCCGCCGCAGCGTTCGTTTATCTCGTGGGCCATTCTGGTGACGCACCGCTCTACGGAGGCGGAATCCATTATACGGTTTTTAAGAACATCCATCCGGCAAACCTCCCGCCGTTACAAAGCTTAATAAACGAAAAGGGCGGACCCGCCGCCGCGGCACATCAAGACCGCAGACAGACAGGATCCGCTCTGAAAACCCCGTTGCCCGATCTTGCCGGCATCACGGTACCGAAATTAAAGATCGTATTTACGGGATGTTACCACATTGCCGGCTGGAAATAAAGCCGGATTTTGTGAATTTTTTGTGCAGAAGCGCAGGGACGGTGCGAAGGTGCCCGCCCCGCAGGGACGGGGATAACCGAGAGGGGGCGCACAAACGCCCGCGCCGAGTCTCGGGGGGGTGGAGGAAGACGCCCGCCTCCCGCGCCTTTCCGCGGGGGAAAAAAGCCCCCGGCCATGTCAGACTGCGCCGAACGCCTTGTCCCGCCGGCGGGTATTTCCCGGCCTTGCCGAACGCGCCGGACGCCGTCAGACAGCCCCCGCCGCCTTAAGCCGTTCCGGGGAAATGAGACGATGACCGGCGGCGGTGCGGCCAACGCCTGCGCATTTCAAATCCCGCCGCCGAAAACGTCCGCGCCTTTCCGCGGGGGAAAAAGCCCCCGGCCATGTCAGACTGCGCCGAACGCCTTGTCCCGCCGGCGGGTATTTTCCGGCATTCCCGGCCTTGCCGGACGCCGTCAGACGGCTCCCGCCGCCTTAAGCCATTCCAGGGAAATGAGACGATGACCGGCCGCGGTGGGATGGACGCCGTCCTCGGAAAGCTCCTCGGGCTTAAAGCGCAGGGTGTTTTTGTAGAATATGCCGTCCATGGGGATGAACTCGTCCGCATATTCGGCGGCAAGACGGCGGGTTATCATTATCTTGTGTCCGAAATCCCCGTCCCGCCAGTCCTCGGAAAAGGCCTGATGATGGAAGGCAAAGGGCTCGATGAGGATTATCTTCGCGCCCAGGTCCCTGGTCTGCTCCAGTATGAGACGGTAGTTTTTCTCAAAATCCTCATTGGACACGCCGCCGAAAAGGCCGACGCCGTGGCTGTGCCAGGTGTCGTTTACGCCTATGAGTATGCTCACCAGATCGGGCTTCAGATCCAGACAGTCCTCCTTCCAGCGCTCCGCCAGGTCGCAGACCCGGTTTCCGGAAATGCCCCTGTTAAGGCAGGTCAGGTTGTAGTCCGGGTAGAGGGCCTCCAGCGCCCGCACGCACATGCGGGCGTACCCGGACCCGAGATTGTCGGGTTCAAAGCCCCGTCCCGCGTCGGTGATGGAATCTCCCTGAAACAGGATTACGGAATTTTCGTGAAAAAGCATGGCTCAACATATCCTTTCTCGAATCTTACGCGCCGCGTGGATAAGGAAAACCGCCGCACCCGTCCCGAACCTTCCGGCAGCTGCGGTTTCCGGTCCATCCGCCGGACCCTCCGCCCCGCCCCGGGCAGGCGTCTGACGCCGTCCGCCGCCTTCACGGCGCTTTCACGTAGGCTCTGCCCGAACGTACCGGACGTTGCAGGCGACCGCGCCGGATCTGCGGGCTTTGTTCCCCGCAGCCTGTCCGCGGACATTTCCTACCGGCCCGCCGTTTTCGGTTCAGGCTGCCCGCACTTCGCGGTCCTGCCTGAAAAGTCCGCCGGGACGGCGTTTTCCTTCAGCAATGCGCTCATGCAAAAAAGTATACGCCCGCGGGGAAAAGAAAGCAAGAAAAAAGTATTTCTTTTTTCGCCTCGAAGTGATATAATTAAAACAGAATGCAAAATCTTTACGGGAGGGATGGACGAATGGATAAAGAGATGTATGAAGAGATGTGCAAAGAGATGTGCAAAAAGATGTGCAAAGATATGGATGAAGATATGGATGAAGATATGGACGAAGATATGGACGAAGATATGGATTCGTCAGGCATGCTGATTCGATTAGTGATTGCAATTGCCAACAGATGTGAAACGATTGAAGAATTGAGGAAAGTACTGCTGTACGTAGAGGGCGAGACGGAGGAATGCTGACAGCTGTCGTTCTGCGCGTTTCGGGGCGGCCGGGGAAGGGTTTCCGGCCGCCCTGCGCGTGACAGAGCATTGCAGAACGGCAGTCTGCCGATTCAAAACAAAACAAAATGAAAAAGCAATGGCCGCGGCGTCCGCCGCGCAGATGAAAGGATGATCGTATGTTTCGGGAAATAAGCACGTCTGACATCAGGGAAAATGTTTTTGACATGATAGACAAGGAATGGTTCCTGCTGTCCGCCGGGAACAAAG
>CASDVX010000009.1 GCA_949284545.1 uncultured Eubacteriales bacterium | reverse complement strand
ACGAGGCGGCATCACAGGGATTTTTGTGCAGATTGACCAGTAACCAGGCAATACAATTTCAGATAAAACAACAAGGCAAATTATGAAACGGACGATGTACCAAGCGGCACGCCATACTCCTAAGCGGTAGGTCGGAGGTTCGAATCCTCTCGGGAACGCCAAAAAAGGTCGTGAAATCGTTGATTTCACGACCTTTTTTCAGCTAATAAGCGATATTTTCGGGTCTGCGTTCGTTACCTATTTATCATACACTATGATTTTTTTGCATTTCTCACAGCGGTATGCGGTGATCCTGTAGCCATTCAATTTTGCCACGAGACCGCCCTCATCATTCAGACGGTGGCGATGCGATCCGCTCTGCCACCATAATGCCCCACGGCTACACACTTCGCCCTGTATCATTTCTGCTCCGCAAAATGGACAATTCATTACAATACCGCTCCCTTCCAAATTCATATGGATCAGTTTCAGTATAGCATACTGCTACATTATTTGCCACAGAAGGCAAGGGCGCTGCTCAATCTCCGAAATGCTTTGGCATCTATAGTGTTTCGATGTTCCAGGCAAGGGCCCGGAGCCAATTCGCGCTCCGGGCTCTTTTTTATTTTTGTAGAAGATGCCCGCGTCCATAGCCGGCATCTTTTTTAGTCCCTGTTTACAGAAAGAGCCGGTAACGATGTGTCTCCGGCTCTTTTCTTTTTTCTGCCGAATTCCCCATATTTGAATTGACGGCCTTTCGCGCGGCAAAGCATGATAGCCTTTTATTTAACGTTCCCCACGTTTTTATACAGACCGCAACCGGTTCCAGGCCCGTTTACGCTGGCAACGTGCGGTGAAATGAATTCGGCCCGTCCCCTGCGCGGAGTCGTGCAGTGCTCTTTCCCGTAATTTCAATTCTCACGCATATCTGCCGTTTCCGGGATCCTGCATGGCAATTTCTTTGTGATGCGTTTTTTATCTGCCGCGAAATGCCGGCGGTTCCCTTCTCCGTCATGCCTTATTTGTACGGGCTGATTCTGCGCCAAAACGGCTTGACATCGTTGATTCATTGTGATATTATAATGATATCATAATGAAGGCGGGGGACACAGTTATGGAAGAAAAAATACTTTCGGGGAAAAAGCACGGTATGGCGGTTCTGGTCACATGTATACTTGTTCTCCTGTTCGGCATCATCGCGGCGATAGCCGGTTCCGTTATGATTGAATCCGACAGCTCCTTATTGGGCGGTATACTTATTGCGGCGGGGATAGCGGCTCTGCTGTTCGGGTGGATACCCCTGATAGGTCTGCGCGTTCTGAAGCCCCAGGAAGCTCTTGTGCTGACCCTATTCGGGAAATACATAGGCACGCTTAAGGGCGAGGGCTTTTATGCCGTAAATCCGTTTTGTTCGTCCATAAACCCGGCCGCCAAAACCAAGCTGAGCCAGAGCGGCGACGTTAAGCTGGCTCAGGAGGATTCGGTGACGGAGGCCATCGGGTCTCTGGTGAATTTAAGCGGTTTTCCCTCGAACAATAAAATTTCCCTGAAGATAATGACTCTGAACAATAACCGGCAGAAGGTAAACGATTGTCTGGGCAATCCGGTAGAAGTGGGCATTGCGGTCACGTGGCGCGTGGTGGATACTGCAAAGGCGGTATTTAACGTAGATAACTACAAGGAATATCTGTCGCTCAAGTGCGACGCGGCGCTGCGCAATATCGTCAGAATTTATCCCTACGACGTGGCTCCCGGTGTGGACACCACCGGCGACGGCATAGCGGACGAGGGGTCCCTTCGCGGCTCCAGCGACGTTGTGGCTAAGCGTATCCGCGACGAAATACAGGACAAGGTCAGGGAGGCCGGTCTTGAGATAATAGAGGCGCGCATCACCCATCTCGCGTACGCTCAGGAGATAGCCGCTGTCATGCTCCAGAGGCAGCAGGCTTCCGCCATAGTGGACGCCAGAAAGATGATAGTGGAAGGTGCTGTGGGAATGGTGGAAATGGCTCTTCAGCGCCTTAACGACGGCAACATGGTGAATCTTGACGACGAGAGAAAGGCCGCTATGGTATCCAATCTCCTTGTAGTTCTCTGCGGAAACCGCGACGCTCAGCCCGTGGTCAATTCCGGAAGCCTTTACTGATCGCCATGTCGGAGAAAAAGCAAGTGCCGCTCAGGCTCTCGGAAAGTCTTTACGCCGACATTGCGGCGTGGGCGGAGGACGATTTCAGGTCGGTAAACGGGCAGATAGAGTATCTGCTTACCCAGTGTGTCAAGCAGCGTAAAAAGAACGGGAAGTACGTCCCGGGGCATGGCAATCCGCCGGAGCTTTAAGCGCGGCGGCGCCGTCATGTCGCCCACCGTTTCAGCGGCGGACGCAGTATTTCCGTTCCGCGCTCGCGGGGGCGTCCCGGCACCGTCAAGCAATCAAGGCATTGCCGTGACTTCAGGCTCGTGTGTGTTTTACAGGATTGATGCGTAAAATTAAAGCAGCAGCCTTTTAGGCTGCTGCTTTTTGTATGCCGCGTTTTTTGATATTTCCGTCTCACGGCCCGATAACACCACAAAAAAGAACCCGGAGCGGTTTTACGCTCCGGGTTCTGCCTGGTGGACGTTAACGGACTCGAACCATTGACCCTTCGCACGTCAAGCGAATGCTCTACCAGCTGAGCTAAACGTCCGGAACCGACGCTTATTATATACTATCGGTTCCGGAAAATCAAGTGTTTTTTTTATATGCCCGGAATTATTTTGACAGGAGGCAGACAATGCTCTCAGCTCCGGCTTCGGACAGAAGCTCCGATGCCTCCCGGGCGGAAAGGCCCTGCTCGTCGGTGAGAACCGTCATGCTGCATCCGCCGCTGCGCTCTGCAGCCGCCTTATAAAGCATGAGGAGGCTCGCCGCCCTGTCCGATGTGAGATCGGAATACCCGATACCTCCTACGGTTATCTCAGGGTAACGGTCCGTAATTATCCCGTCAAGCCTCAGATCGACCGTGACGCTGTCGCAATCAAAGGTGAAAACATTGTCAGGATACCCGTAATTCTCATATCTGGAATGCATGTCTCCAACGGCGGCATCCGCCGACACGGTCACATCCAGCAGTATCCCCGCCGAATTGGTGACGGTTCTCGCGGCGGAAATGAAATCCGAAATATTTTCGACCTTCGTGCGGGTTTTATCGTAATCGCACCCGTTTAGGTTGCCCCACACAGGATAATGGCACCCGTTTAGGCTTATCACGGCAAGATCGTATCCGCTCAGCTCCCGTATGATATTCAGCTCGTACTCCACCGCCGGCTCCAGTCCCGGGTCCTGCCACGCGCTGGGAGGCGTACGGGTATAATCCAGCCATCTTGTTGTGGCGCTGCCGTTGTATTTTATGGCGGTATCCCTTAAATTTGCCGCCGTGTAACACTCGTCAAACACCGTCACAGACGCGCCGCATTTGAATCCCCGGCTCTTTATGAGGTCGATGATTTCCCCAAGCTCCACCGCGTTTTCACTCACCGCGGACACGGCGTTGACTCTTTCGAGCCGTGAAACGTAATTAAGCTTGCCGTCGTATCCTTTCAGTTCAAGCATTATCACGTCGGCTCCCTCTGACGCCGCCCTGTCAAGAGCGGCGGACAGCTGCTGCGCGTCGGTGAAAATATCGGCCGTGAGCATGTACGTAAGTTTGGCTCCGTCGCCCTGCGGCTGTTTATCATCCGATGACACGCCGGGGGCAGAGCTGTCGTCGGGGGCGGAAGAAGGGCCGTCGTCTGCCATGGGCGAACTGTTCCCGGTGCTCGATACATCATCTTTGAAGAAATTCACTGCCTTCTCAAGAATGGGGCCCAGCACAAACAACCCGACGGCAAACAGCGCTATGCACACAACCACCGCCAGAACTCTCTTCCATATTACGGAACTTTTCTTGTATTTGTAATTGGAGGAATACATACTTCTTTTTCTCGGCGTACGCCTGGTTTTCTTCCCTTTATACAAAGCCATCCAACATCACCGCCTGCAAAATTCTGTCTGCCCGTCAGTATGGGAAGGTCATATCGGTAAGTCCGGCAAAGGCCAAGGAAAGAATGGCGGTAGCCAGCAGGGCAAGCGGGGTGCCCTTCATCGTCTCAGGGCATCTTACCAGAACCACTCGCTCCCGCAGAAGCTGCATAAGCAGTACCGAAACCACAAATCCCATGACCGCCATCAAAGAGAAAAGCATGGACTGATACAATCCGTACTCAAACTGCCGGTTCAGCAAGAGTATTGCCAGCACGCCGCTGTTCATACAGGCCGACGGAAGGTATCCTCCCAGCATTTTCCGCACGTTAGGCGCGCTCCACGATAAAAGGAGCTCAAAGCATATCTCTATTACGGCTATCACCGCCACGAATACAAACCCTCTTATGCAGTCCCCTGTAACCGTATCCGTGACAAAGTACGATATAATATACGCATCCGTCACATAGGTGACCGCCGTGGCGAGCATGGTGGTAATGAGCATTATCACAAAATAGTATCTGCGTCTTACGCTTTTATCCGCGGAGAGCTTGAAAAGGTTGCCCGTGCAAACTCCCATTTCAAATGAAAGATTCTGCGAGAAAAAGCCGAGAACCGCTGCGTAGAAAAAATCGGCTATCAGATTCAACGCTTTTCATCCTCCTTTGCTCTGTTGTTCCGCCCGGTTTTTACCTCAATAAACTTTACGGCCCACGCGAACACGGCCATGAAGAAGAATCCTCCGGGTATGCCTGCAATCACCGCTGTGCAATGATCGGCAAAAAAAGGCACC
>CASDVX010000008.1 GCA_949284545.1 uncultured Eubacteriales bacterium | reverse complement strand
GGAGCTTGACGCGACGACGAGGTATGATCTTCACACGAGGCTGGAAGGGATGCCTAAGCACAAGAAGGTATGCCACGGGGACTTCAACCCCACGAACATAATAGTGAGGCCGGACGGCACGCCGTTCATACTTGACTGGTCCCACGCCACCCAGGGCAACGCTTCCGCCGACGCCGCCAGAACATACCTTCTGTTCTGCCTGCAGGGGGATAAGGAAACTGCGGAGAAATATCTTGACCTTTTCTGCAGGAAGAGCGATACGGCAAAGCAGTATGTCCAGAAATGGATGCCCATCGTGGCAGCCTCTCAGTCAGTTAAAGGTAACGCCAAAGAGCGTGAGTTGCTGCTGTCATGGGTGGACGTTGTGGATTACGAATAAGGAGGAAAAGCAAGTGAAAATTACGGTTTGCATCGGATCCTCATGTCACATAAAAGGTTCCCGTCAGGTGGTCGAAACGCTGCAGCGTCTTGTTGCGGAAAACGGTTTGGGCGATCGCGTGGAGCTTGCCGGGACATTCTGTATGGGCAAGTGCCAGCAGGGAGTATGTGTAACTGTTGACGACGAATTTTACTCGGTGTCGCCTGATACAGTTGATGATTTCTTTGATAAGCATGTTAAAGCCAAGCTTGCAGTATAATAGACACGCAGCACTTGCCGCATAAATTTTCGCAGGACTAATTACGGAAAACAGGAGTGGGGTAGAAATGCCTAATTGTCTTACTCTCAAAAAGTCAAACTGTAAGAACTGCTATAAGTGCATACGTCACTGCCCTGTAAAGTCAATACGCTTTTCAGGCAATCAGGCGCACATAATTGGAAACGAATGTATATTATGCGGCCAGTGTTTTGTGGTTTGTCCGCAAAACGCCAAAGAAATCGTGGGAGAAACCGAAAAAGTAAAGGTCTTGCTTCAGTCAAAAGTCCCGGTTGTGGTTAGCCTAGCCCCGTCGTTTGTGGCAAACTATGACGGAGTCGGAATAGAATCCATGCGTGATGCCGTGAAAAAGCTGGGATTTTACGATGTAGAAGAGACGGCTGTCGGCGCTACTATAGTTAAAAACGAGTATGAGCGAATGCTGAGGGAAGACGGCAGGGATATTATTATATCGTCCTGCTGCCACTCGGTAAATCTGCTCATACAGAAATATTTTCCTGACGTACTGCAATATCTTGCCGATGTTTTGTCCCCGATGCAGGCGCACTGCATGGATATAAAACGAAGAATACCGAATGCAAAAACGGTCTTTATCGGACCGTGCGTTGCCAAAAAAGATGAGGCTGAGTATTATTCCGGTATTGTGGATGCGGTACTCACTTTCGAAGAGCTTACTCAATGGCTCAACGAAGAACACATTGAGCTTAGAAAGGAGACGCTTCCCAATGAAAAAAGCCGTGCGCGATTTTTCCCCACGGCGGGCGGTATTCTTAAAACCATGGCGCAGAATGAGCCGGGGTATACGTATATGGCCGTCGACGGCGTTGAAAACTGCATAGCGGCGATAAGGGATATTGAAAGCGGGAATGTGCACAGGTGCTTTATAGAGATGTCCGCCTGTTCGGGAAGCTGCATAGGCGGACCGGTAATGGAAAAGTATCATCGTTCGCCGGTGAGAGATTATACCGCGGTGGCGACTTTTGCCGGCGAAAAAGACTTTGATGTCGAACAGCCCGACATGGTAAGCGTCCGTAAGAATTTTGAGCATATTGAAAAGAAACTTCCGGAACCCAGCGAGGAAGAGATACGCGATGTCCTGCGGCAGATGGGCAAGTTCAAACCGTCCCAGGAGCTCAACTGCGGTTCATGCGGGTACAATACCTGCCGTGAGAAAGCTATTGCCGTATGTCAGGGCAAGGCTGAGATCTCCATGTGTCTACCGTATCTCAAGGACAAAGCGGAAAGCTTTTCCGACACCATAGTAAAAAATACTCCTAACGGTCTTATAGTTATTAACGAAAAACTTGAAGTACAGCAGATAAATGCTGCGGCGCAAAAGATACTGAACCTGCGTTCCGCTTCCGATGTGCTCAGCGATAATATTATACGTATCCTTGATCCATCGGATTTTGTTCAGGTGCTTGAGAGCGGAAGGGGAATATACGACAAGAGAACATATCTTGCAGAATACAACAGATACGTCGAGGAAACCATCGTACCGGACCATGAAAGCAGAATGTTGATATGCATAATGCGCGACGTAACGGATGAAGAAAACGAGAGGGAGAAAAAAGAAAGCATCAGCCGGCAGACCATCGAAGTGGCGGATAAAGTAGTCGATAAGCAGATGCGCATAGTCCAGGAGATTGCATCACTTTTGGGAGAAACAGCCGCAGAAACCAAAATCGCGCTGTCAAAGCTGAAGGAGTCGGTGGCAGATGAATGATTTGTGTGCGGATATAGGATACAAGAGCATCAATCATTACGGTGAGCAGCTTTGCGGCGATCACGTAGATGTTATAGAGCAAAATGAAACTTCCACCGTGATAGTGCTTGCCGACGGATTGGGCAGCGGCGTAAAGGCGAGTATTCTTTCAACTCTCACATCCAAGATAATATCCACCATGGTTTCAGAGGGACTATCTCTGGAGGAATGCGTATCCACTATTGCCGCCACGTTGCCGGTCTGTTCCGTTAGGGGAGTGGCCTACTCCACGTTTACGATAATTCATATATTGAACAACGACACAGCCAAGCTCATACAGTATGATAACCCCAAAGCTATTTTGTTGCGTGACGGAAAGTCCATGGATTATCAGACCGTTGAAATGAATATCGGCGGCAAGAAAATATTTAAATCAGATATCAAGCTTAAAGAAAATGATATTCTTATTGCCATGAGTGACGGCTGTCCGCACGCGGGAATGGGGAACGCGTATAACTTCGGATGGAAGGTAGAGGATATAGCCGAGTTTATGGAAACAGTTTCCATAGCAGGGTATACAGCAAAGACGCTTTCTACTATGCTTGTCGACGAGTGTAACAAGTTATACGGCGGCAAGCCCGCGGATGATGCGACGGCATGTGTGGTGAGGATACGCAAGAGAGTGCCCATGAATCTTCTTTTCGGCCCACCTGCAAACAGAGACGACTGTGACCGAATGATGTCGCTGTTCTTCTCAAAGGAGGGCAAGCATATCATATGCGGCGGGACTACCTCAACCATTGCCGCGAATTATCTCCACAAGCCGCTGAAGGCGACGCTTTCATTTGAGCGTTCCGACGTTCCGCCGATAGCGGAGATAGAGGGCGTTGATCTGGTTACAGAGGGAGTTATAACGGTAAACAAGGTGCTCACGTATGCGAAAGACTACCTTGAAGATAACGAGAGCTACTCCCAGTGGAGCCTGAAACGCGACGGGGCGTCCCTCATATGCCGGCTTTTGTTTGAAGAAGCCACCGATATTAATTTCTACGTAGGCAGGGCGATAAATCCGGCGCACCAGAATCCCGATTTGCCCATAAATTTCAGCATAAAGATGAATCTGGTCAAGGAGCTGTCCGAGTGCCTGAGAAAGATGGGTAAACGCGTTAAGGTGAGTTATTTTTAAGGAGATAACAACATGAGGAAATTTGACACAAAAGTACAGCATCTGAAATACAAGGTTCTCAGGGAAGTTGCAAGGCAGGCGTGGAACGACACGCTGCTTGAAAATCTGCTGGATATCCCC
>CASDVX010000007.1 GCA_949284545.1 uncultured Eubacteriales bacterium | reverse complement strand
TCACGCAAAGCCTGCCCGTGGCCGCCGGGGAGCCGTCCCTCACGTCGGCCTCGCCGGGTACGTAGTCAAAATGTATCCAGCCTCCGGAAAGGTTCCTCACTATGCCCTTCGCCCGCAGGACTTCCCCGTATTTTTCCCCGCCCGAAAGAGAAAGCAGCTTCTCCCTTATCTCCTCAGGGGCGTACGCCCCGGCGGTCTCCTTTCCCCAGCTGGAAAACACCTCGTCGGCGTGATGATGTCCGTGACATTCCCCGTCGTGATCATGGTGATGGCCATGGCACTCTTCGTCATGGTCATGGTCGTGGCGGTGGCCGCAGCATTCTTCGTCTTTGTGGTGATGACCGTGGCATTCCCCGTCATGGCCGTGGCGGTGCCCGTGGCAGACGGGACAGGTCTCCTCCTCCTCAAGCTCTCTGAGCCGGGCGTCAAGAGTGTCCCTGTTCTCTATGACCGCCAGGATCTGCTCCCCCGTAAGGCTGTCTATCGGGGTGGTTATCATCGCGCACCGGGGATTGAGCTTTCTCACCGTCTCCACCGCCGCGGCCAGTTTTTCCTCGCTCACCTTATCGGTATGGGTGAGTACCACGGCCGTGGCATGGGATATCTGGTCGTTATAGAATTCCCCGAAGTTTTTGCTGTATACCGGAGCCTTGCCCGCGTCGCACACCGCGGTGGCGCTGTTTATCTCCGCTCCCTCAAGTCCGGCGGCTTCCACCGCGCGCACCACGTCTGAGAGCTTTCCCACTCCCGACGGCTCGATGATTATCCGGCCGGGAGCGTATTCCTCCGTCACCTTTTTAAGGGCCTTGCTGAAATCCCCCACCAGCGAGCAGCATATGCAGCCCGAATTCATCTCGGTTACGCGTATCCCCGCGTCCTGGAGGAATCCCCCGTCTATGCCTATTTCGCCGAATTCGTTTTCAATTATCACCGTGTCCCCGCCCCTGAAGCACTCAGCCACCAGCTTCCTTATGAGCGTGGTCTTTCCTGCTCCCAGAAAGCCCGAAAAAATGTCTATTTTTGTTTTTGTCTCACCGTTCATGCAGCCGTCTTCCTTTCGCGTTTGACGCCCCCGGGATTTCGTAAAGCATGTCTGAAGGCGCCTTATCTTTTATTATAGCACGCCTGTCCCGCGCCTGCAAGCGAAAGGGCTGCCGTAAGCCGTTTTCCGAAAAAGCACACCCCTCATGCGTCTTTGCGGGCAAGGCGTTGCGGGCGGTCACGCCGGCGGGGAAAGCCGGAAAAAAGGTATCCTGACGGCCTGTCCCACGTTTTGCTGCATTTTGCACAAAAAGAACAGCTTTTTTTCTATACCGGCGCGAACCCGCCGGCGGGACAATTAACAGAAAATTAATATCTTTTTTCACAATGATTTATTATAATCTTTCCATACGAATCAGCAAGGAGGAATATTTATGGGCACCCCCGCACTCGGAGAATTCCTTAAGCTCCGGGCTCTGAAAAAAAGCGCGCAGTCCCTTGTGGACAACAGCGGCATGAGCGGTCTGGAAGCTTCCAACCACCTTCACGGCACCGATCCCCGGGACATGTATTTCAGCAGGCAGAAGGGCTCGCTGGTCTTTGAACTCAAGAGGATAGAGGCTCTCGGCCAGCTCCATATCTGGAACTATAACGCGCCCCGCCGCATTTCCGACGGTATGAAAAACATTCTGGTCTACACTTCCCTTGACGGAAAGCGTTTCTCCCGCTTCGGGGAATTCGAGCTCTCCCCCGCACCCGCGGAGGAGGACGACCTTTACGGAGGCATAGCCGCCACCGGCCTCGCGGAGACCAGGGAACCGATTGATTTCAGGGGCATACCCGCGAAATTTATAAAGATAGTCCCGGTGAGCAATTTCGGCGGCACCGGATACGGTCTTTCGGAAATCAGGCTTTTCCGCCACAAGATCCGTCCCTCCGTCGGCGACGCGATACCCGTGGACGCGTTCAATTATAAGGAAAACGACCGGGAACCGCTCTTCGCCTTCAACGGACTGGGCATGTCCGGGCGCACCAGCCGCAGGGCAACCTCCGGCACGGACGCAAACTTCATGTGGCATGTTTCGGGGAAGGAAAACGCCTTCATCGTGCTCAACCTTGACGGCACATATCCCGTGAGGGAGATCGCCCTGTGGAACTACAACGCCCCGGATGCCCTGGGCGACGGCGTGGACGAGATAGAGGTGGCTTTCACCACCAGAGAGCCCTGCCGTGTCACGAACGTTATCGAAACCAAAATGCACAAGGGCCAGTTTGACTCGGAGGCAAAGCCCACAGAGCTGCTCACCGGGCAAACCTTTGATTTCACCCAGGGCAAATGGGAAATCCTGGGAAAATTCCGCGTGCCTAAGGGCACCGGGGAGGACAAAATGCCCGCCAGCCTGTTTATTCCCTTCGGGGACAGGCAGGCTCAGCACATCCGCATCACCGCTCTGAGCAATCACGGGGGCAGCGGATACGGCCTTTCGGAAGTACGCGTGTTCTCCGGCAAGGGCTGGGCGGTGGAGCCGGCGAGAAACTGGACCGGGCTGCTGTCCACCAACGGCGAGTTCAGATACACGGGCACGGCGGCCCAGCGGGAGGGCGGCTGGATAGGCGCGGACGGTATTTTCTCCTATAATCTGGACGGTCCCCAGGTCCAGGGAACCAACAACGAAAACAGCAACAATATGTTTGTTTTCCAGGACACAGTAGTGGGCAAGATGAACAATTACAAGGGCTGGACAAAGGAAAAGGGCTATAAGGCTTCCCATAACGGCTGGACGAACTGCTCTTACCTTTACCTCAAGGGCAACAAGCCCGATCCGAGAAAATGCCGGTTCGTGCTCCAGGGCGCGAACAGCGAGCAGCATCCCTTCGGGAACATCACCGACGAGCATTACTGGCTCTGCGATTACACCAAATGCGGGGATTCCCTCTACATCGTGGGTATAAAATACCTCAACTGCTGGGATAAGCCGGGGGGACCCGAGGGTCACGACATGGTAAGGATCCGTCTGGGCAAGGACGGGTATCCCGATCTGACCAAGGTTCCCGAGCTTGTGGTGAAGAACGTTCCGGATTACGTCCACCTTCCCGATTATCAGCATCTCCACTTTGAGGCGATACTGGAAAACACCGAGGAAGCCGGAATGCCCGACCCGGACGGATACATCTATATCTACGGCCGCGCCGTGGATAAGCGCATGGTCATAGCGAGAGTGAAAAAGGACGATTACTATAAGTATTCCGAGCGGGAATACTGGGACGGGTCCCGGTGGGTCAAGGGCGATCCCATGGCCGCGGCCAAACCCGAAGCCGTCATCGGCGATTACGCGGTGGGCAACGAAGCCAGCGTTTCGCCGGTAAACAGCGGCATGTTCAAGGGACAGTACCTGAACGTGTTCACCGCCGGGTCCATCGACGG
>CASDVX010000006.1 GCA_949284545.1 uncultured Eubacteriales bacterium | reverse complement strand
TCCTCGTCCTCTTCTTCCTCGTCTTCGTCCTCATCGTCATCCTCGTAGCTGTCGTTCTTCTTCTTGACGACAACCGCTATAATGATGACCGCCGCAACGACCACCACGGCCGCCACTATGACGATTATGACCCACGTGGCTATACCTTCGGGGGCAAAACGGGTAAGGGCGCTTACTTCCTCTCCGTCCACCTCAATGGTGGGATCCTGAGGCGAGTTGGCATTGGCTATGGTTCCGAGGGAGTCAGGAATGGGATCGGTGACCTGCCACGTGCCGTCGTCTTCGACATAGATCGAAACCTGCCCGTCTTCACCGAGCTTCTCGGTATAGGTCGCCCCGTTGAGTATATACGTGCGGTCTCCCTTCACATCACACACGTTGGATGGCTGGGCAAGGAACTGCACGTCGGCATATTCTCTGAAACTTTCACCGTCCGCAGCATTGTCCCTGTACATGTTTTTGCAGTCGCCGTTTTCAAAGCAGTCTCCGTAGGGTGCGAACACTCCGGCCTCGGCCGCTTCCACGGAAAAGCCTATCTCAAGTATTCTGCTCACGCAGGAGCTGTTCATGTATCTGCTTTCCGCATAAGTTATCTTGAGCTTGCCGTAATTATCGTCGCTTTCGTCCTCAACCTTGCTCACATAAAGCTGCGGCTCTACGAACTTGCTGGCTTCCCATCTTTCGTCGCCCATGAGAGCCTTTGTTTTTGCGGTGTAATCCTCAAAGGAGGTAAAGCTGTAGGAAAAGCTCAGCTTTATATTGCTGGCGTCGCTCTTGTCGATGGAATAGGTGTACCCGTTGTCGGGAAGCTGAGCGATGATCCACTCGGCAAACGCCTCATATCCCTGAGGGAAATAACTGGAATTGTTATATATAGTGTACTCGTATGTTGTTTCGCCCTCGTCATTAGTGCCCGTCTCCACCACGGTCTCCCCGTCCTGCGGGATCAGGAAGACTATTGTCTTGGTTCCCGCGCCGTTAAGGTCGGTAAACTCAAGGGTGGATTCCGTCGTCGCCTGAACGCAGCCGGTCAAAAGCATGAAAAGTCCCAGCGCGGCGGCAAGCAGAAATATTTTTTTCTTCATCGTGGCATCTCCTTACGTTATTTTTATCAGCGCCTAAACAGGTCCCGTATCTCGTAAGATTGTAACATAATATTATGAATATGTCAACAAATTTTGTTGTTCCGTCCGCGTCCGCAGACGTCAGAAAAAGCGCCTGACTATTCCGAGAAGCCGCCCGGCCGCGGCGATGTCCGTCTCCCCGCCCAGCTTGATTTCGCGTCCCTCCGTGAACGCGTATGTCCCGTCGGGTTTCTCCACTATCCTTCCCGGGGCGGGCACCCCGTTTAGTACGAACACCGCGGCAGTTCCCGACGCCGGTGCGCCTATCCGGCTGAAAACTGCGATATCCCCCCGCCGCGCCTCGTCTCCGTCTGCCCGGACCCTGAACGCGAACGTCTGTGAGATGTCAGTCTTCGGCAGTATGAACGGCAGAAATTCCTCCGGTTCGCACAGGTTTACTGCGCCGGTAACCGGATCCATCCTTGTGATAAACGGGACCGCCGCGCACACAGTGCCGTCCCGGTACATCACCGATATGCCCCTCGCGCCGTTTTTTTCCGTAACGATGCGGCCTTCCTCCTCCAGCGCTCTCAGTTCCCTCCACACGGAGGACGGCGAGCTTATGCCGGTTTCCCGGCATATCTCCCTTATTGACGGGCAGCGTCCTCCGGCAAGCCCCCGGCTCACCGCCGCAAAAACCGCTTCCCTTCTGTCCTTCCCCCGGGGCATGTCAGCGGTATATCATCTGGCTGCGCTTGGGGCCCACACCCACCATGGTAATTTTGCAGCCTATTAGCTTTTCGATCTCCGTTATATACCTGCGGGCGTTTTCGGGAAGCTCGTCAAAAGACGTGCATCCGCTTATATCCTCGTCCCAGCCGGGCAAAACAGTATAAACCGGTTCGCACCTTTCAAGCTCCGCAAGATCCGGCGGGAAGTTTTCGGTTTCCGCTCCGTCAATGCTGTACGCCCTGCATATCTTTATATCTCCTATGCCGGAAAGGGTATCCAGCTTGTTTATCGCCACGCCTGTAAGCCCGTTCACCCGGACGGCAAAACGCATTATCACCGCGTCAAACCAGCCCGTGCGGCGGGGTCTTCCCGTGGTGGTCCCGAACTCTCCGCCCCTGTTGCGTATGAGCTCTCCGGTCTCGTCAAAAAGCTCTGTGGGGAAAGCTCCTTTGCCCACTCTGGTGGTGTATGCCTTGCCTACCCCTATCACCTCGTCGATAAGCGTGGGGCCGACACCGACACCTATGCACACTCCGCCGGACACCGGGTGACTTGAGGTGACATAGGGATATGTCCCCACGTCCAGATCCAGCAGCGTGCCCTGAGCGCCCTCAAAAAGGACTTCCTTACCCGACTTGATGGCTTCAAAGGTTATCACGGAGCAGTCCGCCACGTACTTCTTTATCCTCTTTCCGTATTCGGAATATTCACTTATCACCGCTTCCGCGTCCATCGGTTCCCCGCCGAATACTCCCGTTATCTCGCGGTTTTTCGCCGCCACCGCCGCTCTCGCCTTTTCCGCAAAACGCTTTTCATCCACAAGGTCGCATATCCGCAGCCCGCAGCGCTCCGCCTTGTCCATGTAGCAGGGGCCTATCCCGCGCAGTGTGGTGCCTATATCGTTTTTCCCTCTCGCCGCTTCTCTCAGGGCATCCAGCCTTAGATGATACGGCATTATGACGTGGGCTCTGGGATCCACCCGCAGGTTTTCGCACGTTACGCCTCTTGCGATAAGCCCGTCCATTTCCTCCAGAAGGACCTTGGGGTCCACTACCACGCCGTTTCCTATGAGGCACAGCGTTTCGGGATAAAGTATGCCCGATGGTATGATGTGAAGCTTGTACACCTCGTCTCCGACTATAACGGTATGCCCGGCGTTGTTTCCCCCGGACGTCCTGACCACCACATCAGATTTACACGCGAGAAGGTCTATGGTTTTTCCCTTACCCTCGTCGCCCCACTGTGTTCCCACCACTACACGAGACGCCATTTGCCTTATCCCCTTTGTTCTTTGTTTTAGGCGGGGCCGGCGCAGAATGTGCCGCCGTGCCCGCACGGACAAGTATACCAATTTTTTATCCGAATATCAACCTATAAAAGCTGTTTTTTCCGGGCAATTTTGCGCTTTTCCCCTCTATTGTCCGAAGCTGCGGGAGGAAACGGAGGTCCGCCGTGAGCGCATTGCCCCGCGGCCCGCCGGGCAGTCCTTATCCGACGTGAAATCCCGCAGTCTGCGCGTGGTTTTGTCTGAAAACATCGGTCCGCGGCTTGTGAGGATTTCCCCTCGTCTGTTTTCTTCCGCCGCCCTTTTTCCTTGGCGGTACTTTTTCTCCGCCACTCCTTTTTCCCCGGTTTTAGTTCTCCCCGCGCAGCCCGCGGCGTAAGCAAAACGTCCCCGGTACAGTACTTCGTGCGGGAAAATGAATTGTCCTCGGCATCGTGCCCTAAATTTTAGGTATTTGGATTTCTTTTATTGACAAAAAAGTTTCCGTGATACATAATAGTGAAGGGGCATATTCGGCTCTCCCCGTTTTAGCGTTTAAAGATTTCGGGCGGCACGGTATGCGTTCCGCCTAAAATTCGGATAAAGACCTCTTCAGCTTCGGAAGGATCGGATGTACAAATGAAATTTTTCAAGCGTTTTGCCGCTTTCGCCGTTTCAGCGTGTCTGTTCGTGTCGGTTCTCTCGTCCTGCCGGCCGGGTTCGGTTCTTAACCCGGTGATATATACCGACGTTATCATAAGCGAGCTGATGCCGAACAATTCCTCCACCTATGCCGACAGCTCCGGCAGATATTCCGACTGGGTGGAGCTCTGTAATCCCACTTCCCGGGAAATAAATCTTTCCGGGTACGGGCTTTCCGACGATCCCAACAACCCGTTCAAGTTCACTTTCCCCGACTGCGTTCTGAAGCCCGACGAGTATTTCATCGTGCTTCTTGACGGCGAGAACAGGTTTAACGACGGCGAGATGCACTGTTCCTTCGGCATTTCCTCCGCCGGCGGGGAGACGGTGGTTCTAACCAGTCCGTCCGGCAAGATGCTTTCCTCCGTTGCGGTGGCCGCCTGTCCTCCGGACATATCCGTGGGTCTGGTGCAGGAAAAGGGGGACGATTACGGCAGCTATGTGTATTTTTCCACGCCGACGCCGAAAGCTCCCAACGCCGGGACATACACTCTCGCTCCTCCGACGGAACAGGCGGATTCAAAATCCGACATGGTGCTTCTCATAAACGAATACATGAAATCCAAAAACACAGTCCTTTTGGACGAGGACGGGGACTATTCCGCGTGGGTGGAGATATATAACCCGGGCGAACAGGACGTTGACCTGGCGGGCTGTTACCTCTCCGACGACGCAGGCGAAAAAGACAAATGGAAATTCCCCCAGGAGGCGACCGTTCCTGCGGGCGGATACCTTCTTGTGTATCTTTCGGACAAGGACAAGGTATCCCCTTCCGGAGAGATACACGCGTCTTTTAAGCTCTCCTCGACAGACACCGCCCTTGTCCTTTCGGACAAACTTCTCAGGACAGTGGATTCCGTTACTCCCGTCCAGTTGGGCGAGACCCTGTCCTACGGCCGCAGCGCCGAGGACAGCGATGTGTGGCTTTATTACACCCGTCCCACTCCCGGGGCCGCGAACACCACGCCGGGATTCGCCGATCTCTCCACGGGGGCGGTCACCGCGCTTACCGATACCGTGTACATATCCGAGGTCATGAGCCTTAACGACAAGACGCACAAAAGTCCATCCGGGGATTACACCGACTGGATAGAGCTTCATAATCCCACCGACGCGGACGTGGACCTGTCGGGATGGTATGTTTCCGATAATCTGGACGAACCTCTTTTGTACGAGCTGCCCTCGGGTACTTCCATAAGTGCCGGGGGCTATCTTGTTCTTTATGCCTCCGGCATGGCCGGAACGGGCAAAAAAGGTGAAATACACCTTCCCTTTTCCGTTTCCGCCCAGGGGGAGACCCTTGTGCTGACTTCCCCCTCGCGCCTTGTGGCGGATGTGTTCCAGACGGGAAAGCTGCGTCAGGAGATGTCGTCCGGCAGAGCGGAAAACGGTGAGCGGTGCAGGGTATTTTTCAGTGAATGCACACCCGGCAAGGCGAATTCCTCCGAGTGTTTTCCCGGTTATTCTCAGGAACCGGTGTTTTCCTCGGACGGGGGATGCATGAAGGAAGACAGCGTCACGGTTGAGCTTTCCGCTCCCGAGGGTGCAGTGATATACTACAGCGTTGACGGCACAGAGCCCGGCCCTTCCTCCTTTCTTTACACCGTACCCATATACATAAACTCCAACTGTTCCCTGAGGGCGGTGTGCATAGAGGACGGAAAACTCGCAAGCGACATTGTCACCCGTACGTACATATTCGGTGAATCCCACGACATACCCGTGGTCTGTCTTTCCTCTGACCCGGACGGCCTGTTCAGCGAAAGCAACGGGATATATGCCACCGGGTACGGCGCAAGCGACGAGTATCCGTATCAGGGGGCAAATTTCTGGAAGGACTGGGAGCGCGCCGCCTCCTTTGAGTATTATACGGAGGACGGCCGACTGGGCATAGCGTTTAACGCGGGGCTTTCCATACACGGCCAGTACAGCCGCGCGCTGGACCAAAAATCTTTCAAGATCAAGCTCCGCTCAAAGTACGGAACCCCCGAAGTCACGTACCCGTTTTTCAAGGACTGCGAGGTCAGCACATTTAAAAGCTTTATTCTCCGCATGGGCGGTCAGGATTACAACAGCCTCAAAATGCGGGACGCGTTTTTCGCTCAGGTCATAAAGGGACAGATGGACCTTGATTTCATGGATTACCGTTTCTGCGCAGTGTATATTAACGGGGAATACTGGGGCCTTTACTGCATACGCGAGCATACGAACGCCGATTACATAGAGGCTCATCACGGCATAGACGCGGACAACGTAGACCTGCTCAAGGGCACCTCAGCTGTCAAGGCCGGAGACAAGAAAGCTTACCTGGAATTTCTGGATTGGATAAAGACCCACGATCTCACCATACAGGAGAATTTCGACTATGCCGCCAGCAAGATGGATCTTGACAGCTGGATGAACTGGTGGATCACGGAAACGTTTTTCTCAAATACCGACACGGGAAATATCAAGTTTTACTGCGAAAAAAGCGACACGGGAAAATGGCGCTGGATACTTTACGACCTTGACTGGGGAATGTGGTCCTCCACATACCACCGCAACAGACTGGATAAAATGCTGGATCCCGCGGGCCACGGGGCGGGCAAAATGTTCACCACCGTTTTCGCACGCAAGCTTTTGGCAAACGAGGATTTTAAGAATTATTTCATAGAGTCCTACGCGTATCACCTGAAAACTACCTTTGCTCCCGAGCGCACCATAGCCATTCTCGACCGAATGGCGTCCGAGATACGCACCGAGATACCCAAAAATTACGAGCGCTGGCACGCCCTTTCCCTGAAAAACTGGGAAAAGAACGTCAATCTGATGAAGGAGATGCTGACAAAGCGCGTGGAGTATTCCAAGCAGCACCTGCAGGACACGTTTGATCTCTCCGACGAGCGTATGCGCGAGCTGTTCCCCGACTGGGAGGGCTGAACGTATCATTTGTGAGCCGTTCCCCTCCGGAAAGGTCGGCGTGTGCCACCGCCGGGAGGGCGAGCGGGCGGCGGGTATTCCCCTGCCGGGTTTTCCCCTTCCCGCGCCGGAATATCTCAGCCTCGTCTCTGTGAGGCCGCCCTGAAAAGGGCGGCCTCTATTATTCCCGCTCGCTCTCCGTGTGCGCGTATAC
The DNA here is from genome assembly GCA_949284545.1 of uncultured Eubacteriales bacterium. Taxonomy (GTDB): domain Bacteria; phylum Bacillota; class Clostridia; order Oscillospirales; family CAJFTT01; genus CASDVX01. The sequence continues at coordinate 9,803 of CASDVX010000006.1, read as the reverse complement.
ATGGGCTTGCGGCGGTATGAGTTTTTCGCGTGAGCCGTTCCCCTCCGGGGAGGGCAAGCCGTACCTGTACAGGCTCCGAGCACACAAGTTTATATCATATGGGGACTGGGGACGCAAGCGCCCGAATGTGCTACCACTCACGAGAGTAAATTCATCGAAAAGTTAATAGCCCGGAAATCCGGTAAAATCAAAAATTTCCAGTTATATGCTGCAGTAGCTCAGCCGGGATGGCGGGCGGCCTGCGGGTATTCCCCTGCCGGGGGGCTGGACGTACCATATGTGAGCCGTTCCACGGCGGGAAAGGTCGGCGTGTGCCACCGTCGGGAGGGTGAGCGGGCGTCGGGCGTTTCCCTGCCGGGTTTTCCCCTTCCCGCGCCGGAGTCTGTTCTCCCGCGTATCTGTGCGGCCGCCCTTTTCGGGGCGGCCGAGCGCTTTTTACGTCTTCGGTACTGTTTACGCCTCACTTCCCCGTTGCCGATTACAAACGGACCCCGGACGTTATGGCGTATAAAATAATAACGCACGCAAATAATCACGTCACAGGCCTCCGCGGTGCCGCCGCAGAGGCTTTTGTGCGCATTCTGCGGGTAAGTCGAAAACCGGAACGTTTGTTTTATCAGATACAACAGACATAAAAATACGTCAGACATAAGGAAAGGAGAAAGCCGCTATGCGGTTTTCTCCTTTTTATCTATATTAAATTTTACTGCCGACCTGCGACGCACCGCCGTCTCTTCCTCGCCCTACGCCTTACCTTACGTTCTCCGTACGGCTTTCTTTACAACCGTACCTTTCGGCACCTGCCGACTGTTCCCGTCTCCGGCGCCTAAGACCTTCATCGGCGCTTTCAATAAGGTGTGCGATGATCTCCAGCTCAGTGTGTTAGGTAACGGACTCATGACGCCCTCTCCGCTTATCCGCTTCCAGCGATACTTTGTTTTTACCCTGTCGGGTATATATCGCTCCTGCGGCTTTCACTCGGATCTTCCTGCGTCCACGTCCGCCGGGCGTCCGCCCGTATTCCCGGCCGGTCCGTCCTGATCTCGGCATAAACAGCATCCCATCGATCCTGTACTGTATAACTTCTTATATCAAAACAAGTCTTCAGGTCTGTGGTATCGGGTTATCGTATCCGTTCACGCACTCCCCGTCTTTTCTCACCTCATAAGGCCGTCCGTTTAATATTGCAACTCAAAGCCGGACATATATCAAAACGGTCTTCATATCGGATACTTTATCCGCGGCGCTTCTATGAATACGCGTCACGCCCCGGTCACTTAATGGCCCATTGGACTGTCTCCTTCTTCTTACATATTTCTGATGATAAGGGCGGTCACGGGTTTGCTTAGCACAATGGTTTTCACAGTCATCCCGTCCTTTCCTGAATTCGGCATCTCCCGCCGAACCTTTGCTGCACTTGCCTTACGGTCCTCTCGATCCGCGGCAGCTTCTCAGTACATTGGATGATTCCCCTTTCCTCTGATTCGCAGCCCCAACATCTTGCTTTTCTCTCGCTGCGTAATCCTTACCCTTTCGTCGTTTACATAATAGCAAGTTGTATTCCCGTTGTCAACACCTTTTGAGCCTTTTCTATGTTTTCAACAGCTTTTTTGTACTTGATTTGTGCAATATATACAAAAACATAAGTGTACAGGCGGGGCACAGAAGCGTAATAAATAAACAACTGCGTAAGGAATAAAAAGTAAAATTCGCGGCCGGAGGGCCTGCTCGCAGGGGGGATAACCCCGCAGCCCGGAGGGCGTGCAGGCAAACAGTCCGGCATCCGGGGAAGCCTGCGCCGGAGAAACGAACCCTCAGTCGGGAGACCGCACCGGGGAAGCAATACTCGGCGGGAGACCGCAAAGGGGAGACAAGTCCGCGGCCGCTGAATCACCCGCAGCCGCTGCATTTTTGCAGCTGTAGAATCATCCGCATCCACTGCATTTTTGCGTCCGCTGAATCACCCGCATCCGCCGCATTTCCCGCAATCCCCTCCGCAGGAACCTTTCTTTTTCCCCGTAAGCACGATAAACGTCACCGTGACCGCAGCTGCCGCCGCGAGAAACACGAGAAGTTCCACGACCCCCGCCGCGCCGCCGGTGACCGCCACGCATACGCGCCTCACCGCAAAGGATACAACCCACGCTGTCAGCGTCTGATAAGTAACAGCGAACAGAGCCCATTTTCCCGATCCTATCTCTTTCACCGTAGCGGACAGGGCCGCAACGCAGGGCGTGTAAAGGAGAACAAAAGCTATGAAACTCAGCGCCGTCTCGGGGGTGAACAGGGAGTCAAGACCCGCGCTCCCCAGAAGCACACCCATTGTAGAAACTATGGATTCCTTGGCTATAAAGCCCGACAGGAGAGAAACCGCACTCTGCCAGTTGCCGAATCCGAGAGGTGCGAAAACAGGCGCGATGAACGTTCCCAGGGCGGCAAGCAGACTCTGGGACGCGTCGGACGTGTAAGCCAGAGAGACCGTAAAGTGGCTGAGGAACCACACAACCACCGCTGCGCCCAGAAGCACGGTGCCCGCACGTACCAGAAAATCCTTTATTCTCTCGTACAGGTGGCGGTAAAGGCTTTTGAGGGTAGGCAGGCGGTAAGGGGGAAGCTCCATGACAAAGGGGGCAACCTCTCCTTTCAGGACCGTCTTTTTAAGAAGGAGTCCCGAGAGAACCGCCACAACTATCCCTCCGAAATACACGGATGTTATCACAAGCGCGGCTTTGTCCGGGAAAAAAGCCGATATGAACAGCGCGTAGACAGGCATTCTCGCCGTGCAGGACATGAACGGCGTTATAATGCAGGTCAGCCTTCTGTCCTTTTCGTTTTCCAGCGTCCTTGTGGCGAGTATCGCCGGAACGGTGCAGCCGAAGCCCATGAGCATGGGCACGAAGGCCTTGCCCGTCAGCCCTATTTTGTTAAGCGCCCTGTCCATTATGAACGCGGCTCTGGCCATATATCCGCTGTCCTCCAGAATGGAGAGAAAGAGAAAAAGAAGCAGTATCTGCGGAAAAAACGAGACCACCGAGCCTACCCCGCCGATTATCCCGTCCACCACGAGGCCCGTGGCCCATTCGGCGACTCCCATGCTCTCAAACGCCGACGTGACCGCTCCCGCCGCCTTTACGGAGATGAGGTAATCCAGCCCGTCCTGAAGCAGGCTCCCCACAGGCCCGAAGGTGATGTAAAACACGCATATCATGATAAGCGCAAAAATGGGTATGGCGAATATTCGGTGGGTCAGCACCGTATCTGCCCTGTCGGACAGGGTCATGTACCCGGCCTCATGGCCTTTTTTCACGCATTCCGCGCATACCGCGCATATGTACCTGTACCGCAGGTCGGCTATCACTATCTCGTGATCCACGTCCGCCATGTGCTCGGTCTTTTCCACCAGCTCCGTTATGCTTTTTTCCTCATCCGGGGTAAGCTCCAGCGCCTTTACCGTCATCTCGTCGCCCTCAAAGAGCTTGACTGCGGCAAAACGCCTGCTCATGCCTATCTTTTCGCACCTGTCGCTCACAAGCGCCCCGATGGAATCCACCGCGTCCTCTATGTCCGGGGTGTAAAGACGCATCCGGGATTTTTTCCCCACGGTATTTTCCGCCGCGTCTATCAGCTCCTCTATTCCCTCTCCCTTGGACGCGGAAATGGGTATAACCGGCATCCCGAGCCGCTCGGACAGCTTTTCGCAGTCTATAACGTCCCCCCTGCGGCGGACGGCGTCTATCATGTTCAGCGCTATGACCATCGGCACCTCAAGCTCCGCAAGCTGGGTGGTCAGGTAAAGGTTGCGCTCAAGGTTCGTGGCGTCAACAATGTCTATTATCAGGTCCGGTCTTTCCTCTATCAGGTATTTGCGGGTAACTATCTCCTCCACCGTATACGGGGACAGGGAATATACTCCGGGCAGGTCCACCACATGGATATGCTCTTCTCTTCCCCTTACTATCCCCACCTTTTTTTCCACCGTGACGCCGGGCCAGTTGCCCACGTACTGCTTCGCTCCCGTCATGGCGTTAAACAGCGTGGTCTTCCCGCAGTTGGGATTTCCCGCCAGCGCGAACGTGAGCCCGTCGCTTTTATGACGGACCCCCGTTTCTATCCTCATCAGGTGATCGAGGTTTTCCTGCCTTTCATGCTCCATAAGATGCTGCCGCGCGCTGCGGCCGGATATTTTGCCCACAATACCACTCCTTATTTGCCCTTGACAGGGTCGCCGGTCTCCACAATTATCTCGTCGGCCTCCCGTTTTCTAAGTGACAGCTCATAGCCTCTGACGTTTATTTCCATCGGGTCTCCCAGGGGGGCTATCTTTCTCATCACCACCGTGCATCCGGGGGTAAGGCCCATGTCTATTATCCGGCGGCGCAGGGCTCCGGAGGAACCCACGCTCACCACCGTACCTATCTCGCCGCGTTTCATTTTGCTCACTGTTTTTCTCATGGGGCGCATCCGCCTCTCCTTCTTATCGCAAGGTATCTGCCAAACACCGGTCCGGCGCCGTGTTTCGGTCTGTCCGCCGTCTCCGGCCGCCTCCCGTAAATGTTACACCCTAGGCGGTCTCTTGTCAACGCCGCCGGCGGGCGTCTGCCATACTTTTTTCTTGACTTAACGGCGTAAAATGTTACAATATATGATATGAATTTTGTGTTTATCATCGGGGTGACTTTCATTGAGCAGGATCGTGGTAAAGGTGGGTACCTCCACCGTGACCAGGGAAAACGGTACTATAAATTTCAGGCGCATAGACGCGCTGGCAAGGGTCCTTACAGACCTGAAAAACATGTCTAACGACATTGTCCTCGTGACTTCGGGCGCCGTGGGCGCAGGCGTGGGCAAACTGGGGCTGAAAGCCCGGCCCGAGGACACGCCCGGCAAACAGGCCGCGGCGGCCGTGGGTCAGTGTGAGCTTATGAGCCTTTACGACCGCTCTTTTTCGGAATACGGTGCGGTGACCGCACAGATACTTCTTGACGCGGGAGTGGTCAACCACAGCCATGGTGAAAACGCCGTGAACACCTTCAACCGTCTGCTGGAATTCGGCGTCATACCCATAGTCAACGAAAACGACTCGGTGGCTGTTGACGAGCTGAACATAGGCGATAACGACACCCTGTCCGCCACGGTGGCGGCGCTCATCGGGGCCGACCTGCTGATAATGCTCACCGACACCGACGGCCTTTACGACAAGGACCCGTCGAGTCCCGACGCGGTGCTTATCCGGGAGGTCAGGGGCGTCACTCCGCAGATAAAGAGCATGGCCGGCGGCGCCGGCACAAGGCGCGGCACGGGCGGAATGGTCACGAAGCTTGCCGCTGTTGAAATAGCAAACAGCGCAGGTATCGACGCGGTCATAGCCTGCGGAAAGGATCCTTCCGTTCTCTACGATATCTGCGAGGGCAAATCTGTGGGAACCAGGTTCTTTGCCTGATTTATTTCCCTTTCTGAAAGGACGGTTTTTTCATGCTTCTGGACACTCTTGGCAAAAACGCAAAATCCGCCGCGGCAGTGCTGGCGTGCGCAGGCACTGAGCTTAAAAACAAGGCGCTCCTGGCGGCAGCGGACGCGCTCATGTCCCGCAGCGGCGACATACTCGAGGCCAATCTCAGGGACGTTAACCACGGCATTCAGATAGGTCTTCCGAAAAACCTCATAGACAGGCTCACTCTGGACAGAAAGCGCATTGCCGCCATGGCTGAGGGAGTGCGTCAGATAGCCGCGCTTCCCGACCCGGTAGGCGGCGTGGACAAGGGATTTACACGGCCCAACGGGCTGAGGATAAGCGTTGTGAGAGTCCCTATCGGCGTGGTAGGCGTGATATATGAAGCACGGCCCAACGTCACCGTCGACGCGGCGGCCCTGTGCCTCAAGGCGGGCAACGCGGTGATCCTCCGCGGCGGCAGCGACGCGTCCGCCTCGTCAATATGCCTGACGCAGATCATGCGGGAGGCACTGGAAAAGGCGGGGCTTGAGAAAAACTGCGTGCAGTACGTGGACGATCCCTCGAGAGAGACCGCAGCCGCCATGATGAAGCTCAAATATCTGGACGTGCTCATCCCCCGCGGCGGCAGCGGTCTTATACGCACGGTAAAGGAAAACGCGTCAGTGCCGGTGATAGAAACGGGAACGGGCAACTGCCATATTTATGTGGACAAGCGGGCAGACATCAAAAAGGCGCTGGACATCCTCATAAACGCGAAAACTCAGCGGACCAGCGTGTGCAACGCCGCCGAGAGCCTTCTGGTTCACAGGGACATAGCCCCCGTTTTTCTCCCTCAGGCTGCCGACGCGCTCATCTCCGCCGGTGTGGAGATATTCGCCTGTCCCGAGAGTCTGGCCATACTGGGAAGGTACAAGGCTTCGCCCGCAACGGAGGAGGACTACGGTAAGGAATACCTGTCGCTTAAAATAAGCGTAAAGATAGTGGGCGGCACGGAAGAAGCGATAGAGCACATAAATAAATACGGCACCCACCACAGCGACGCCATAGTCACCGAGAGCTATACCGAAAGCGAAAAATTCCTCGCGGCGGTGGATTCAGCCGCGGTATATGTGAACGCGTCCACCAGATTTACCGACGGGTTCGAGTTCGGGTTCGGCGGGGAGATCGGCATATCCACCCAGAAGCTCCACGCCCGCGGTCCCATGGGGCCCGATGCGCTCACCACCTATAAATACGTGATACGGGGAGACGGACAGATAAGAAGCTGACGGTATTTTCCCCCGCAGAAAAGGATGTGTACCGTTGAAAAGCGATAAAAACATTCCCACATCATTTTCCCGCTGGGACGCCACCGCAAAAATCGGTCTGGCGTCCCTTGCGGTGTTTCTTCTCGCATGTATAATCGTGCCCGCGGTGCTGCTCTCTTCCGGCGACCGGGGCGGAACCGAAAGCGCCGTTATTCCCGGAAACGCCGTGGACGTTGAGCTTTCCCGGGACAAACTGGAGCTTATCACCGACTCGATCTCCCCTATCCTCCGCGGCAATCTCTCATCCTTTGACGGCGCAGACACTCTGAACTCCCGGGAGGCTGTGTGCGCCCTTCTCGCTCATATCTGCCTTACGGAACCTATCCCCATCGCCGCAAACGGCGCATTTCTCGTGCCGGCGGACAGGTTGGACGAACTGTATTCCTCCCTTTTCGGCATTGACGCGCCGCGTGACGACATCCAGGGCTGCGTGACCTATTCCGCGGACGAGGATGTGTTTGAGTATTTCGGGAGCGAATATCACTCCGAATATACCGTGAACATACTGTCCACGCGTACTCTCGGCAATGTAGTATATATACACGCTCAATCTCTCGCCCCGGTGGATATCCCTTCATCCTCGTCCGTCCCGTCCGAATCCGGGGTTTCGTCCGGGCAGGCTTCGTCGGATCAGACGGCGAACGGCGCTGCCGCCTCCGGCACCGCCTCAGATTCGCAAGATCCGTCTGCTTCCGGCACGGAAACAAATGTTTCATCCGATACGGGCTCCGGCTCAGGTGCTTCCTCCGGCTCGGGTTCGGATTCTTCCGGAAGCGGCTCGGTGGTTTCTTCGCCGGAGACCGTGTACCGCGTGGTGAGAAACGTGGTGTTCACCGTGACTTTATCCGGAAACGACTACATAATAACCCAGCTGCGGGACGTGTGAGCCCCCGCTCCGCCGCCGGCGATGCATGAGGAAAAAATCGTATATGAAAGAGCCGGACCCTATTTCAGGTCCGGCTCTTTACTATGTCTTTTCCGGGGCATAAGTGCAGGCGCTTTATTTGTCCTTGTCTTTGCCTCTGCCCCTGTCCTTTTCCTTTTCTTTATCTTTGTCCCCGCCATCTGACGCGTTCTCTTTTACGGGACTCCTGCTCACAACCACCGAAACGATGCGGTTGTCCTCCACGTCACCCACCTTGAAATCATACCCCTCCACGGTTATGCTGGGGTGCTCATTCTCATCGGGTATGCGGCCCAGAACGTCGGTCACAAAACCGCCTAAGGTATCGTAATCCCCTTCGGGTATGGTTATGTCCAGCTTTTCGCAAACGTCGTCTATGGGAGTGGTCCCCTCGATATCGAAAACGTCGTCCCCTATCTGCTCGATATCTTCGTCTTCCTGATCGTATTCGTCCTGGATATTCCCCACGATGGCTTCCACCAGGTCTTCCATTGTGACAAGCCCGGCGGTACCGCCGTACTCATCCACCACCACCGCCATGTGCTGTCTTTTGGCGGTAAGGTCCTCAAATATTTCGCTGAGGCGGTTTGTCTCAGGAACAAAAAAGGGCTTGCGCATTATATTCCTTATGGAAAATCCTTCGGGGATGTCCTTGCCCACATACGGGATGAGGTCCTTTACATAAACTATTCCTTCTATGGAATCGATGTCGTCGGAATATATGGGTATCCTGGAATACCCCTCCTCCGACGCCACCTGTACTATCTCCTCCATGGACGCGGTCTCAGGCATGGCAACCATCACGGTGCGGTGGGTCATGACCTCCGCAACGGTGCGTGCGTCAAACTCAAATACGTTGTTTATCATATCCTTTTCGGACGGGTCGATAACGCCTTTTTCCTCGCCCACGTCCACCATCATCCGGATTTCTTCCTCCGTTACCTCCTCCGGCTCGTCCTGGGGATTGACCCCGAAGAGCTTAAGGACCGCGTTGGTCGCCCATGCGAGAAACGCCACTACGGGACGCACCACCGCAGAAAACGCCGTGAGTATGCCGGCGAATTTCATGGCCAGCTTTTCGCTTCTCGTCATGGCGATGCGCTTCGGCACAAGCTCGCCGAAAATCAGCGTTACAAGGGACAGTATCAGGGTCACCAGAAACAGCACGACGGACTGTATGGTGCTGTACAACGCCGGGCTGAGGCTGTCTCCGAAAAGCGCCATTATCTTTACGGTGAAGGAGGACGCGGCCACGGCCGACGCGAGAAATCCCGCCAGCGTGACCCCTATCTGTATGGTAGCCAGGAACCGGCTGGGCTGGGACGTCATCTTGAGAAGCTGTTTCGCGCGCTTGTTCCCTTCCTCCGCGAGCTTTTCGAGCCTTGCGTCGTTGCACTGAATAATTGCTATTTCGCTCGCTGCAAAAAACGCGTTCAGTGCGATGAGCACGATGAGAAACAAAAGCTGAATTATACTATCCGGGTCCATTAAGGATCATTACCGCCTTTCGTTTTTACGGCGGATTTCTCCGCCTTATTTTGATTTGAGTTTAATATTACTATATCCGGGCCGGTTTGTCAATGCCCGCGGCGGGCGGCGTCCGTCAACTTCCCCGGCCCCGCAAGGGCGCGGCGGCGTGAAGGCATGGGATCGCGCAGGGCGAGCTTCGGCGGGGGGATAGAAAATACGGACCGAGGAGCGCATCCTCTGCCGGGCGGCAGAGAAAACGGCGGGGGCGCGAAGGGTTACTCGACGGGACTTACTGCGGCGGCGGGCGGGGATATAGTGCGGCGCAATCGGCGGGGAAAGGAAAAGCGCCAAAAGACGGGGAGTACATCCCGACGGAGAGGGCGGAAAATAAAAAATGCCGGCGGCTCCCGGCGGCGAAAGTGACAAGGCAGCAGAAGCGGCGGCAGAAACGGTACACATCCGCCCGATGGGTTCAGCGGCGCGTCCCGCGTCTTGCTGCGGTAAAAGAGCGGCGGGCGGGGGTGCAGCGCGGCGCGGGAGGAAAAGCGGGCGGCGGGAAAAGGCGGTACAGTGTCCGTCACCGGCCCGGAAGACAGGCGGGATGGCAAAGGAGAGCGGAACGCGTACGGCACGTGTGAACGGCAGGGAAAATGTCCGGTGACGGAGACGG
>CASDVX010000005.1 GCA_949284545.1 uncultured Eubacteriales bacterium | reverse complement strand
TATTCATTAGCGCAAGCGGTTTCAATATTCAATATTCATTCGAAAATCCGTTCTATTTTAATGAATAATGAATGATGAAAAATGAATAGTGAATAATACAAACAAAAATCCGTCCACTTTCGTGAACGGATTTTCGTTTGGAGGCGCCACCCAGACTCGGACTGGGGGTAAAGGTTTTGCAGACCTCTGCCTTACCACTTGGCTATGGCGCCATATTAAACCGACAAGACGCTTGCGCGTCTTGTCGAAATGGAGCGGATTACGAGACTCGAACTCGCTACCTCCACCTTGGCAAGGTGGCGCTCTACCGGATGAGCTAAATCCGCATGTGGTGCCTTCGGTCGGAATCGAACCAACGACACGAGGATTTTCAGTCCTCTGCTCTACCAACTGAGCTACAAAGGCAAAAAAATGGCGACCCGGATGGGGCTCGAACCCACGACCTCTAGCGTGACAGGCTAGCGTTCTAACCAACTGAACTACCGGGCCACGTATGGAAACGGCTGGTGGGAACAATAGGGCTCGAACCTATGACCCCCTGCTTGTAAGGCAGATGCTCTCCCAGCTGAGCTATGCTCCCGTACACCGCCGTGCGACGGTGTTCATCATACTATATTTGAACCTGTTTGTCAACACCTTTTTTTCAGTTTTTGCAAGTTTTGTATGTCTGAGGCCGGGTTCAACAGCAACGGCGCGGTTGCGGGCCGCGTGCCGCGCGGGCTGATAATATACTATGTGAAATTTATAAAAAAATGTCTTGATATGATAGCTTATGGCGTGGTATACTTACGCAGACGCGGCGTTTGGCCGCGGCAGTCGTTGTTTCGGCTCATTTCTAATGCATCGGAGGCATCTTTTATGGCTGAATATTCAGTTTTACCCGGGCTGTGGAACGGTTGTTTCATGGTTCCGTCCGATGCTGTAGACAGACACCTGAAGCTGGCACCGCCGGATGCCCTACGCGCCTTACTGTACATATTGCGCAACGGTCGGTGCACGGTAGATGCCGCGGAAGTATCGTCCGCGCTGGGCATAGCCCTGCCGGCTGCGGAAGATGCCATAGATTACTGGATTGCCGACGGGTTGTTGGCCGCCGGCGGAAATGTACGCGCCTCTGTGCAGCGAGCGCCAGAGAACGGCATTTCCCCCGAAAAATCAGAAAAACCCGAAAAAGTTGAGAATGTACCTGCAAAGCAGGGACCGGCAGTAGTTATAAAATCCGGAAAAATGCCCGGGTATTCAAACGCTCAGATACATGACGCTTTCGACGCCCATCCGGAACTGCGGAAAATGTTTTCCGCGGCAGAGGAGATTTTCGCCCGACCTTTGAGCGACGCGGTCATAAATCTTTTATTCGGTCTCTTCGACTGGTATGAGCTGCCGGCGGACGTGATTGAAATAATCCTTAAGCGCTGCGAAAAAAACAACAAGCTCAGGCCTGCCTCCATACGAGACGAGGCTGAAAATTTCTATAAAAACGGCGCCGTAACCGCTGAAGCCGCCGAAGCGTTTTCCTGTGAGTTAGACGAGAAGGACGCATTCGTGGACGAGGTCTCTCTGCTTTTACGCATAACCGACCATTCCCCGTATGCAAAAGAACGCAGGTCCTTCGAAACATGGCATTTCCAGTACGGCTATGACATAGACACTGTTTCCCTCGCCTTTGACACGGCGCTTAAAAACACCGAGAGCCGCGAATACAGCACTGCGCTTCTCCCGTATATACACAAGGTTCTCACCAACTGGTACCGTGGCGGAATAAAAACATACGACGAAGCACTGAAGGCCCTGGAACTGAGGGGTTCACAGGGAGAATCTCAGAAAGAAACGCAGACGCGTAAGAGCGAAAGAAAAGCCGCGGCAGTGGGGGCAAAATCGTACGATCTCAGCCAAGAAGCTCAGCTTGCCATGAGACGTTTTTCCGAAGGAGGCGGGACCAATGGATAATGGCGACGTACTGTCCCTGTGCCTTGCCGAAATAAATTCGCGCCGCCGTGCCGCCGAAAACGAATCGGAGCGGCGTCTTGCCGAGCTTATCGGCACATACCCGGAATTTGCTTCCATAGATGCAGAACTCAAGTCCACGTTGGGCAAGCTGATGTCAGTGCTTAGGGACGGCACCGACATAGCGGCCGGCATAGAGCGCATAAAAAAAGAAAATCTCGATGCGCAGAAAAGAAAGCGTGATTTCCTGTCGGGTCTTGGTCTGGAACCGTCTTTTCTGGAACCGCACTATGTCTGTGCGCTGTGCAACGACACAGGATTTCACGGGGGCGAAAGGTGCGAATGCCTTAAAAAGCTCATGATATCCGCGATGTGCAAGCGGCTCAACGAAGCCTCTCCCATGTCTCTTTGCAGCTTTGACTCATTTGATCTCTCCTATTTTGAGGGCGACGCCGCCGTACATATGCGCAACGTGCTTGACTTTGTTAAGAAATATGCAGACAATTTCGGAAACGGAAGCGGAAGCCTTTTGTTTTACGGCAATACCGGTCTCGGCAAAACGCACCTTTCTCTCGCGGTTGCGGACACTCTTATAAAAAAAGGGTTTAACGTGATTTACGGCCAAGCTCAATCCCTTTTTTCATCCGTTACGGACGAGAGGTTCTCCCGGGGAGGTCCTTCGGGGGTAGAATCCTCCCTTGTCGCCTGCGATCTGCTTATAATAGACGATCTGGGGGCTGAATTCGTAAATCAAATGAGCCAATCCGTTCTCTACAGCCTGATAAATACCCGTCTCCTTTCAGGTAAATCCACAATAATAAGCACAAACATACCTCTCGAGCAGATAGACACCATTTATCACAGCCGCATAAGCTCGAGACTTTGTTTTGAATTTGAACCGGTGCCTTTTGTGGGAAAAGACGTCCGGCAAAAGCGAAAGCATTGCTTGTGATTGCCGTTCCGAATCTGTTTTGATAACCTTATCCGCAGTCCGAAGCGGCACGGCGATTATTGCCGACGTTTCAGACACAGCGGTTCAAAAGGAGGACATGTATGTATAAACGCAAAAAAGCTGCCGCGATTTTTATCACCGCAGCACTTGTTTTCGCAACACTGTCGGGATGTGCGCCCGAAACGGTGAACGAGCCGGTTTCGTCCGCCGCCTCGTCCGGGTCGTCCGACTCCGGCAATGAGGAGCTCACGTACTACTACTGCGACATTATTAACGACGAGTCCGTCGTCATCCCTGTATCTGTTCCGGACCAGAACCTGTACTATTACGAGCGTCTCAAGACCGGCGAAAGCGACCTCACGTGGGCGTACAACGAGATCGTTTATGCCGCTACGCATTTGGCCAATCCCAACAGCGAATACGGCAACGTTACGGAGGTGTATTTCCCTGACGATCTTACAGCCGAAGAATTGGACGATGTATATACCGCCGTGTATTTTGACCACCCTGAGTTGTGGTTTCTCAGGCAGCCGGACAAATCCGGCTGCGTCCTCCACCCGGAAAGCTCTCGGTTCGCGTATCTGACCTATGATGAAAATATTGACGACATACCGTATATAAACGGTGAAGTAGAGGAAGCGGCAGACAGGATCGTCGCCATGGTGGCGGATATGCCTTATGAAATTGACAAGATTTCTTTCCTTTCAGGGTACATGTATGATAATTTCAGGATTGACTGGACCTCTTACAACAACCATGAGCATTCTTCAGTAAAGGAGATGCTTCTGAGCAAGTACGGCGTATGCGTCGGGTATGCGTCTACATTTACATATCTGCTTCACCGCGCCGGAATCTTCGCGATCACCGGTCACGGGAAAGTTTCCTCAGGAGTTGACCACTGCTGGACGATAACTCTCAAAGACGGGATATACGTTTATACAGATAATTATTTCATGCGTGACAAGGGCGGTAATACAGAACACAGCCTTGCAACCTATTTCTGCTTCGGCGATACGTCAGTCTACGACGCCGAATATGTGACTATCGCGGAGGGCGTCATTTTGCCCGGATCGACGGAAGACAACATTGTCACCGCACCCGAGCCGGTTTCGTCGGGATCCGATACCTGATCCGCGTTTTGTCCGTCGGACGGTTGGAGTCTGTTGTTCCCCGCCCGCGGTGCATACGGAAGCTTAAAAGTCAAAAAATAAGTAAAACTTAAAAGATTTGGAGGAATAATCAATGGAGAAAATCACTAAGGAGACTCTTATAGGGCAGGTGCTCGATGCGGACCCGGGTACGGCTGCGTTTTTCCTTGAGATGGGAATGCACTGTCTGGGCTGTCCGTCCGCGAGAAACGAAAGCATAGAGATGGCGTGCTCCGTTCATGGCGTGGACGCCGACGAGCTTGTGGATAAGCTCAACGCTTTCATGGGGAAATGACTGCGACCGATATCAACGGCAACAGCGGCGCAATACCGGCCGAAGCTCCCGCCCGCGCAATTCAGCATTCTTGCGAAAAAGAAGAAAGAAAGGCTCCCTTGCCCAAAGGGGGCCTTTTGGCGCTTTCTCCGCGCCTTGAGCGCGTCGCGGCCGCAGTGCCCGCGGGAAGCGTCCCGATTGACGTCGGAACGGATCATGCATATGTGCCGGTTTATCTCGTTCTTTCCGGGATATGCAAAAAAGCTTTTGCCGGTGACGTCAGGCCTGGGCCTTTGCAAAATGCCGAAAAAACGGTAATGTCACACGGCGTGGGAAACAAGGTTTTTCTGTTTCTCTCAGACGGGCTTTTGTCTTTCCCTCCGCGCTGCGGCGACACCGTCATAATTGCCGGTATGGGCGGCGACAGCATCGCGAAGATAGTGTCCGACTGTGAATGGATACATTCCGAGGGAATCAGCCTTGTTCTGCAGCCTATGACCATGCATGAGAAGTGCCGCAGGCTGCTGGCCGGAGACGGGTTCAGATGCGTGAAGGAGAGTTATGTCTGCGAGGGCAACCGCGTATATTGCGTAATGTCGTACACATATGATCGCCCCCATGTCGTCGACGAGCTGACCGCCTATACGGGGATGGCGTGTGAGATCGCTTTATCTGATTCCCCGGAAAGCCCTGCTGCAAAAAAATATTTGGAAACAAGGCTGTCGAAGCTGCGCAAAGCTCTCTGCGGTCTTGAAAATTCAAGCCGCGAAGAATGTATGAGGCAGGCATGGGAATGCCGCAGGCTCATTGAGCTTATTGACAAATCAATGAGCCGCGAAAAACGATAAAAGGGCGGACGCTTGTAAGCGTACGCCCTTTTCCGATTGTTCAAAACACTTATTTATTCTGCGGTCTCCTCCGCCGTGTCGTCTTCGCAGATCTCGTCTTCCTCAGACAGTTCATCGAGCATATCGGCTTCATCCTGCGGGCAGGAAACATACTTCTTCGAACCCTTGCCGACAACCTTTTTCTGCAGCAGATAAGCCACACCGGCTATGGCAGTAAGCGCAAGCATGATGCCGCCCACTATGGTCAGCACTTTGACAATTGTATTTTTCATAATCTTGACCGTCCTTTCCGCAGGCTACGCAAAACCAACGTCCCCGCACCCGCCGCAAATCTACGTTCAGTAGTATATCATCCCGCAGAACGTCTGTCAAGCCGTCTTTTTGTTCATTATTGCCACGGGATCCACAAACTGTCCGCCCAGCTTCATTTCAAGATGCAGGTGGCTGCCGTCCCCGCATTCCTCGTATCCGCCGGTTCCCACTCCGCCTATGAGCTGTCCGGCTTTGAGAACGTCCCCGGCTTCTACCTGTACGTCGTCGTTGAGGTTGCGATAGCTGGCTTCAAGTCCTCCGCCGTGGTCAACGTCGACTATCCACCCCCAGGCCTCGTCGTACCTCACATCGGTAACGATCCCTGCCGCCACCGAAATCACCCTTTCGCCTGTTTCGGCGGTAAAGTCAGTCCCGCTGTGCACCCGCCAATCGCCCATGGTAACAGAAAACACAGGGGTGCTGTCCGAATATTCTTTGCCGATTTTTCCGTTTACCGGCGTGTAAAAGTATTCCGGATATTCCAGTGTGGGCGTCTCGGGCTCATCTGGTTCGGATGAGGCCGGCGGGTCATCTGTGCTTCCGGTATCGGAAGATGAAACATCGTTGTCGGACGACGTACCTCCGCTTGACTGTATATCGGAAGTGTCGGAGACGTCATCCGTTATTCCGCTTACTACCTGTCCGGTCTGCTCACTTTGCGTCCCTCCGGGCTGGGGCGTCAGGATATCGTTCACCGCTCCGATAGCCGAATATGCCGCTATGGAAAGGCCGAGGACGCTCGCCAGAACCGCAAATTTGAAACCGTGTTTCTTGAAGAATTCCTTGAACGTCTGCTGCCTGAATTTATATTTCCTCATAGTTTGAGCTGTCCTTTCAGAATAAATTTTCGTATTTATTCTGAACCGGACAGCTCCGTTTTATACATGCCGGAAACTTGGTGCGGCGTTTACTTGTCAGTTTCTTTTTCGGAATGTCCGATATTTTCAGACAAATCCGGAGCAGAGGTTTCTTTCGCTGCGCCCATTTCCTCTTTATCCTCAAGCGGCTCCACCGACGCAGATTCATCACTTACTATCGGGACATAGTCAGCCCCGGCAACCGCCGCAGCCAGATCTCTCTTTTTCTTTATTATCGGGATCATTATCAGCAACGCCGCCGAAATCAGCACAACCACCACGGATAACAGTTGGGATACGCGTATCCCCGTGTCGCCGATGTACAGGCTGTCAGCTCTGAGTCCCTCGATCCATGCTCTGCCCAGCCCGTACAGCAGCAGGTACATGAGTGCGTTCTGTCCGTTGAACCGTCTGTGATCCAAATGGAGGTAAAGTATTATGAAGACCCCTACATTCCATAAGGACTCGTAAAGAAAAGTGGGATGAACCGGGCCGTAACCGTTGACGGTCATTCCCCATGGGAGATCCGTGAGGCCGCCGTATGCTTCCCCGTTCATGAAATTTCCCCATCTGCCTATGGCCTGCGCTATGGGGAACTGGGTTATGTACAGGTCGAGGATCGCCGGAATATTCAGTTTTTTGACCTTCATCACTATCAGGCCGGACACAACCGCGCCGATAAGTCCACCGTAAAAAGCAAGTCCGCCTTCGGTTATGCCCGTGATGATCTCCAACGGATTGTTTTTGTAGTAGTCCCATTTGAAGGCGCAGAAATAGAGTCTGCATCCGATTATGGCGCACGGCAGGGTCACCAGCAGTATGTCCAGCATATCGTCCGTGGTGTGATTAAAGTTCTTTTTCTTACGCATACCGAAAAATGTAGCAACCAACACTCCCAGAAGTATCAGTATTCCGTACCAGCGTATCTCTATGCTTCCCAGTCTGAGCGCCACCGGGTCTATTTCAATATCGGTTATACCCAGCTTCGGGAACCCTATTACGACAGTTTCTTCCACTTCGGTTACACCCCTTTAACTCTTGGCAAATATTTTATTTCTTTTCACCGTCTATGGGATAGATGGCGGACACAGCCGAAGACTTTTCCCTGAAAAGCTCAGGCAGCAGTCCGTTGCAGTATGCGATGTCCGTTTCCTCGATCGCCTTTACGGCGGAAAAAATGTCATTCCCGGAGAAGTCTTCCGCCACGGCGGCGTCCCCCAGCCTTTCCACCGAATCGAACAGAGACACCGCGTCCCCGTATATCCTTCGTTTCGCCCTGTTGAAATCCTCCGGCGAGATACCATCTTTCACAGCCTCTGCCGCTCTCGTTTTGATCATGCAGGCAAGTTTTTCCGGATCTCTTGTTTCCGCTTCAAACAAAGTAAGAGCAAACCCACGGCCGCACATATATTCCTTTTCAAACGCGGTATTGATATCGCCCTTGTCATAGTGGCTGCAATAAAAATCCGTCGCCTCTCCGAAAAGCGCCTCGAGAATGATCTCGGCAGCAACGCTTCGCTTTTTCGCTTCATACGGGTCTTCAGGCAGAATGTCCTTATAGGCAAGCCCCATCATGGGTATGGACACCTGCATTTTCTTGCTCACAAACGGCGCCGAAACTTCGTCCGGCTCCTCAAACGGTTTGGATACGACCTTTTTCGGTTTCGTGTCTCGTATCCTCTCGCTTATAAACCCGGCCGTTTTTTCCACGTCTATGTCCCCGCAAACGGCGATGGTCATGTTGGCAGGGTTGTAAAAGGCTCCGTAGCAGCGGTACAGCAGGTCGGCTGTAATGTGCGAAATGCTTTCCACGGTTCCTGCGATATCAGTCCTCACGGGATTTTCCCTGTAAACGGCGTTTAGAAGTCCTTTCAACAGTTCCCATCCGGGGCTGTCCTCGTACATCTTTATTTCCTGTCCGATTATCCCCTGCTCTTTTTTGACCGTTTCCTCAGTGAAATACGGTCTCTGAACAAAGTCGAGCAGTATATCCAGCGATTCATAAAATCCGTGGGTGCATGAAAAAAGGTAACATGTTTTGTCAAAGCTGGTAAATGCGTTTGCGCTCGCCCCCGTTTTCGAGTACTTCAGAAAAGCGTCCCCGTCCTCACACTCAAACATTTTGTGTTCAAGGAAGTGCGCTATTCCATCTGGAACGGTGACAAAATCTTCGTCGCCTTCAATCTTGAACGCCGAGTCCAGCGAGCCGCACTTTGCTCCTATCACCGCATATGTGGACGCGGAACCTTTTTTGGGAATAAGTATCACCCTGAGCCCGCTGCTGTGAACGCCGAAATAATAAGTCTCCCCCAGAACGGCGTTTTCAACCTTGCTTAAATTCACTTCGCTTCCCTCCCCTTCAAAAGGTAAACGGTATCCGGCACGATACCGGCGGCCGCCCTCACGATATCCTCTGCGGTGTACCGCGCAAGCTGTTCGGCTGTTTCTTCCGGCGCGGTCTCCCTGCCCGAAACAAGACCTCTCAGGTACCAGCTCTCCAGCTCCGCCGGGCTGTCCTCAACGGAGCGGTACGCGTTCTGCAGAGAAAGGAGCGCGGCCGATGTGTCCTTTTCAGTGAAATCGCCGCGCTTTACCGCGTCGAGCTGCTCCGTTATGGCGTCAAGCGCCTTCTGATAGTTGCTTTCGTCAATACCGCTCTGTATAAGCATAAGTCCCTTATGCACGTCCAGTCTGGACGAACAATAATAGCAAAGGTGCAGCTTCTCTCTTACCACCGTAAAGAGCTTGGAGCTGACGCCGGAACCGAAAACGGCGTTAGCGTACACAAGAGGCAGGTAATCCGCCGAGGCGGCTGTCACCCCGGTGCGCAGCCCGATAGCCAGCTTCGCCTGCTCTACGTTCATTTCCTCGGTAATGAACCTCGTTTCCTTATCACGCACGTATATCACGTCCGTACCGGGGAATTCTCCCGGCGTTCTTCTCACATGAGAAAACGCCTCGGACACCGTTTTCGCCATCTCTTCGCCGCTGTATTCGCCTACGGTGAAAAATTCAAAGAAAGCGGTCTCCTTCATTCTCCTCCACGCATCGTACAGCATCTCGCCGCTTATTTGTTCAACGTCTGAGACCTCTCCCGTTTCCTTAACCCCGAAATTTTCTCCCGCACACATTTCTCTTATCATACGCTCGTTTGCGTACTGACGTTTATCGTTTATTGACCCCTCAATTATATCTATAAGGTTCCTTTTTTCGATTTCCACGTCCGACTGTCTGAACGCTCCGTCCTCCAATACGGGGTCCAGTATCAGGGAAAGAAGAAAATCCAGGCACTGTCTGCTTATATCTTCCCCGCTCTGCACAAACCTGTTTTTTATTGACGTGATGCTTATGCGGAGCACCTGTATCTCGCCTATTTTGAAAACGTTTGTGGTCAGTTTCGCACCGTACATATCGGCAAGTCTCCTGTTTAAGCTCAGAAGATCCGGATATTTTTCCGACGCATGGGAAAGCACCCCCACAAGCAGGGCGTTTTCCGCCGCCGTTTCCGCGCGCAGCGGCAGCATTATATTAACGGACATACGTTCTCTCTTGAAACGTTCGGCGAACACCGCATTCACGCGTATGCCATTGCCGGCATCGTAATGTATAACATCGCTCATAACAGTCACCGTGCCTTTTTTATTTGCAGCGTTTTGCCCGGTTTATCCTCCGGAAAAATCCTTCGCACCGGGTTCCGTTGAGTATACCACAAATCATTGAAAATTTCCATATATTTTGATCTAAACTTAATTTGTCACCGAAAAATAGTTTTATCCACATATCACAATTTCCAACATTTTCGAATAGGATGATATGGGCTGTCCGGAATTCAGGCGGCCCGGAAGGAGAAAAGTTAATGGAAAGGTTAAGAATAGACTCCTATTCGCCGGCATCGTCAAAGCTTGCCGCGAGGCGTCTGGGAGACAGTTCCGATGTAAAAGCAGCCGGCACGCCCGTTTCGGCTTCCCCCGTAGCCGCAGCGCGGGCGTTAAGGGAAAGCATGGCTGCTTCGGCAAACACGGTGTTCGGGGCGGCGCAGCCGCTTCCGCAGCGCGGGCTGGCACAGGCGTATGTAACCGCGCAGGATTCGGTCTTCCCCCAATATGAGCCCTGCGAGGGGTGGACCAGAGGTACGATATTCGTAGCTCTTGACAAGCCGCTGGAAGGGGTGAATCGCTGTGACAAAAGGTGAACTCCGTAACGCTCTTCTGTCCTACGCGTTTTGTGTACGAGAGCTGAATTTATATCTGGATACTCATCCCGATGACTGTGAGGCTCTTGAGGAATTCAGAAAGTGCCGCAGCGAATTTCTCCGGCTGAAGGACGAATATGTCGCCTGCGGCGGAACGTGGACCGTAACCGACTCCGGTTGCGGGGACAGATGGGATTGGATAGACAGTCCGTGGCCGTGGGAATACAGGGAGGAAGAATAAAATGTGGAATTATGAAAAAACGTTGCAGTATCCCGTAAAAATCAAGAATACAAATCCCGCCATGGCCAAGGTCATCATTTCCCAATTCGGCGGACCCGACGGAGAGCTTGGCGCATCCATGAGATATTTGAGCCAGAGATATTCTCAGCCCTCCGATCAGGTAAAGGGTATCCTAAACGATATAGGCACGGAGGAGCTCGGCCATCTTGAAATGGTCGGCGCTATAGTACACCAGCTCACCCGCTGTCTGTCAGAGGAAGAGATAAAGAAATCAGGGTTCGACACCTATTTCGTAGATCACGGGCTCGGCGTTTATCTGCAATCCGCCGCCGGGACCCCGTGGACTGCCGCAGGCATCGCCTCAAAGGGCGACCCCATCGCCGATCTCACCGAAGACATGGCAGCAGAGCAGAAGGCAAGGGTGACCTACGACAATATCCTGATACTGTGCGATGATCCGGACGTCAAGGACGTTATACGGTTCCTTCGCCAGCGCGAGATAGTTCACTTCCAACGTTTCGGCGAGGCTCTCAACCTTACCCAGGAAAAGCTGAACGCCAAAAACATTTATGCCGTAAATCCCTCTATGAAACTGAAGAAGTAAATTCGAATGTTTAGAAAGGGCCGGTTACGCACGTGGTCTTGTGCGTAACCGGCCTCTTGCCGCTTTTTCGTTTTGCCGCTTTACTGCTTACCGCTCCCTCCGCCCGACCGGACGCGGCGGAGAGCAGCAATAAACGCGTTTATTATTTTCAAAGCCCCGCAGGCATTCCATGGCCGGCGGCGCGCTGTCGCGCCGTTTTACGCGGAGAGTCACCGTAGTGCGGAAAATCGTGCCTGAAACCCATTCCCGTCATCACGCCGGGCAGCGGTATGGTTTTATCCTTCCCTGTCCGTTGCCTTTGCTTCGCAGTACACGCATCGGTAGATATCCTTCTGCGCATCGGTGAGCTTGAAAATGTGGTCAAGCTCCTGTTCGGTAGACGTTATGCACCTGGGGTTGCGGCATTTTATGACGTTTCTGAGGATTGCCGGTTTGTCTATCCTCCGTTTTTCCTCCAGGCTGCCGTTTCGTATTATGTTTACGGTCACGCCCGGATCCACATAGCCTATCACGTCCATGTTAAGGGATATGTCCGCATCTATCTTGATTATATCCTTTTTCCCCAGTTTCTTGCTCACAACATTTTTTATTATTGCAACCGAGCAGTCAAGCTTATCAAGCTCCAGAAGCTCGTAAAGACGCATCCCTCGGCCCGCGGATATATGATCTATGACGATCCCGTTGGTTATCGAATCTATATTCATATTTGCGTTCCTCCCGTCTCAAAGTCTTCCCGCTTCGCTCAGAAGCTTCAGTATAAGAGCCATTCGCATGTATTTCCCGTACAGAACCTGTTTGAAGTAACAGGCTCTGGGGTCGCTGTCAACTTCTGTGCTTATTTCGTTTACTCTGGGCAGCGGATGCATTATGCTCAGATCCGGTTTGGCCGTTTTCAGCTTCTTCATATCCAGGATGTAGCTGTCCTTGAGCCTGAGATAGTCCTCTTCGTTGAAAAACCGCTCGCGCTGGACTCTTGTCATGTACAGTATATCCAGTGTTGGCATGGCCCCTTCAAGGTCGCCGGTCTGCTCGTACGGTATCCCGTTTTTGGCCAGCACATCTTTCTTTACATAGCTGGGCAGCTTAAGTTCATCCGGCGAGATAAGCACGACCTTGATGCCGCTGTATCTTGAGAGAGCGTTTATCAGCGAATGCACCGTTCTTCCGAATTTCAGGTCGCCGCAGAACCCGACCGTGAGATTTTCAAATCCGCCCTTCTCCCGGTATATGGTGAGAAGGTCGGCCAGAGTCTGCGTTGGGTGATTATGCCCACCGTCCCCGGCGTTTATCACAGGTATGGTGGCATTCAGAGACGCTACGTACGGCGCGCCCTCCTTGGGATGGCGCATCGCTATTATGTCAGCGTAGCAGCTTACCGTTCTTGCCGTGTCTGCCACGCTTTCGCCCTTCGCCGCCGAGGAACTTGCAGCCTCGGAAAACCCTATCACGCTCCCCCCAAGCTCAAGCATAGCGGCTTCAAAGCTGAGCCGCGTACGCGTGGACGGCTCAAAGAAAAGCGACGCCAGCTTTTTCCCTTTGCATTTTTCGCTGTAAGCCTGCGGATGCGCGATTATGTCGTTGGCAGTAGCTATGAGCTCGTTTATTTCGTCTACCGTAAAATCGCCTATATCAATAAGACTTCTCACTTCTGTCACCCGCCCTTGACCGTCAAAGGCTTCCCTTTCTCAGTATTATTTTGCAGCCCGGCTCTGTCCCCGCCGCACGCCTTAACGCGCACCGTGTTTACCTTCCGATCCAGCTTTCGTCAGAGGGATTGTCTCTGAACGCTATAAGCCTTTTTACGTCCTCCTCACGGATATACCCTTCTTCCGCGGCTACCTTTGCTATAACGTCGAAATTAGTGAGGGAAACGTTTTTTACGTTTGCTTCGGCAAGGCGCTCAAGGCCTTTCTTCATGCCGTAAGTGAATATGCTCACTATGCCCAAAACGTCCGCTCCGGCTTCACGCAGAACGTTCACCACCTCAATGACGCTGCCGCCGGTGGAAATAAGGTCTTCCACTACAACCGTCTTCTGGTTAGGCTCCAGCCTGCCCTCTATCTGGTTTTTCCGTCCGTGGTCCTTTGCCCCGGAACGCACGTACCCCATGGGAAGACCCATAAGATGCGCCGTTATAGCGGCGTGGGCTATTCCCGCGGTAGATGTGCCCATAAGGATCTCTGCATCCGGATAATTTTCACGTATGAGCACCGCCAGGCCGTTCTCAACGTCGTTTCTTACTTCCGGCGCGGTGAGGGTGAGCCTGTTGTCGCAGTAAACGGGACTCTTTATCCCGCTGGCCCATGTAAAAGGCTCCTCAGGGCGGAAAAAAACCGCCTTTATTTTCAGAAGGTCTTTGGCAATAAGTTTTTCCATAATTTTCACCTTTCTCTCCGTTTATCACGCGGCGGGTTCATCCCACAAATTCACGCACGCAGCGCTCATAGGCCGCCACGGGATCTGATGCGGCCGTTATGGGACGGCCTACCACGATGTAGTCCGAGCCCGCTTCTTTAGCCTGGGCGGGAGTCATTATGCGTTTCTGATCTCCTGCGTCCCCGTCGGCAAACCTGACTCCCGGTGTGACCGTGAGAAAATCGCCGCCGCATGTCTCGTGG
>CASDVX010000004.1 GCA_949284545.1 uncultured Eubacteriales bacterium | reverse complement strand
AAAACGGTTTTCTTCATGAGTACGTCGATTTATCCGGCTTAAGCAATGAGCTGCCGCGGGAAACGGTGCTTACCTTTAAGGAGGGTACGGCGGTCGGGGAAATCTACGCCTTTTCAGAGGGTGAGCTTCCTGACTGGGTGCAGATTTGGCAGCCTCCCTGTAAAGAGGCGGACCTTCTTCTTATTTCGTCGCACTCAGACGACGAGCAGCTCTTTTTCGCCGGTGTACTGCCGTATTACGCCGTGGAGCGTAAGCTTAATGTACAGGTGGCTTACGCGGTGCAGCATTTTGAAGCTAACGGGGCTTCGGAGCATCGCCGCCCGCATGAGCAGCTTGACGGATTGTGGACGGTCGGTGTGCGCAACTATCCTGTGATGTCGGTTTTCCCCGATTTGTATTCAGAATCCTCGGACCGTGAAAAGGCGCTGAAACAGGCGCTGTCGGTATATGAGGTGCAGGGCTATACCTATCAGGATTTTGTGGATTACATTTCCCGCTGTATACGGCGTTTTAAGCCGTTGGTGGTGGTCTCCCACGATCTTGACGGTGAGTACGGCCACGGGACCCACGTGCTGTGCGCAAAGGCGTTGGGGGATGCGCTTTCCAAGGCGGCGGACCCGTCGTGGAACTCCGGAACGGGAGATAACAGCGAAGCATGGCAGGTTGAGAAAACATATTTACATCTGTATCCTGAAAACAGGATTGTCATGGACTGGGATACTCCGCTTGAAAGCCTCGGGGGAAAAACGCCGTTTCAGGTGACACAGGAGGGCTTTGGCTGTCATAAAAGTCAGCACTGGACGTGGTTTTACCGCTGGATTTACGGAACCGAAGCCAATCCTGTCGTCAAGGCGTCAGATATTAAGACATATTCTCCGTGCCTGTACGGACTGTACGACACTAAGGTAGGGCAAGACAGCGCGGGCGGAGACTTTTTTGAGAATGTGCGGACCTACGCGCAGCGCGCTCAGGACGAGGCGGAGCGGCTGGCAGCAGAAAAGGCGGAGCAGGAGCGTAAAGAGCGGCTCGCGCTTGAGAAAGCGGAGCTTGAGGCGAAACGGCTTGAGAACGAAAAGGCAAAAAGAGTACGTTATGCGCTGATCGGTATCGCAGCAGCGGCTGCATTGCTCTGCGTAATTCCTGTATGCCGCCATATCCGGCGGAGGCACGGAAAGCGGGAAACAGTCGGCAGACGGTGAAAAAAATTAAATTCCGGATTTTGTTTATACCGCTGAGCCGGCTAAAAGTGAATCGGCGTTCGCGTTTTGCCGGTTTGAGAGTTAAACACATACGGGCTGCTCTGTGCGGGCAAAAGAAAGCAAAAGCGTAGTATGGGGTGAAATACTTATGAGAAAAAGCAGAATGTCGTTCAAGAGGGGCTATTTGATTTATCTCGGTGTTCTGGGAATTTTCGCGGCGGCGGCACTGATTTATGTGCTCGTTTTGCTGCGTCAGTATGAGAAATCTCAGCCGGAGCAGCAGGTTTGGAAAGCGGTTGACGAGCTGTCGGCACAGGCGGCTGACGGATCGTTTTCAAGCCTGTATGAGCTGCCCGAAGCCGAACCGGGCGCTTTTGAAGAGGGACGTGACATTCGCAAAGAGTACCTCGCTCTTTACAGCAGACGTGACGATATGACTTTGACAAAGTCGGGCAGCTCGATAAAGGGGGATACCCTCGAGTATCAGGTGGAGTGCGGAGGCGTGGTGATCGCCAAAGTAGGCCTGAAGGCGGAAGGCTCGCCTGTGACAAAACTGGCGGTCTTCAGTATGCAGGATTGGGCTGTTGACTATGTGCGGCCGGAAATGAAAGCCCGCGACTATACTCTCACGGTTCCGGAAACCTTTACCGTGACGCTTAACGGAACGCCGCTTGAGGGAAAGCCGGAGAAAGACAGGCTGCGCACTTACACGGCATCGGGCCTGTACCTTCCGCCGGATTTTTCGATTACTGACGCGACCGGCGGCAGTGCCGATTATTCGATCCGCAACGGCAGGGTGCTGGCAGAGTATTATGATTATAATCTGACGCTGCCGTCTTCCCTTACCGTTCAGGTAAACGGTGAGACATGGAAAGGAAAGTCCGAGGGCGAGGATAAGGTGCGTTATGAGATTACTGTGCTTGAGCAGCCTTCGGTAATTATCTCGGACTATTACGGAAATACGATTGAGTATGACGGAGAGGACAAGCTCCCGCTGACCGACTGCTTTATCACCGCCGATCAGCGATATACCGTAGAGGTGGACGGGGCGCCGGTACCGAAGCAGGCGGTCACCCGCACGGAAAACCCCGATTATCGGCACTTTGCCGAGTATGCGGAAAATTTGCCGCAGGTGTGTACATATTCTGTCGCGGTGCTTAAAGAGGACGCGGAGATTACCGTTGCCGACGGGCAGGGAAAACCGGTGAAACTGGAGAAGGGCAGCGGCCCTTACAAATTTCTGAATCACGGGGACGTCCTTGATGAGGTTCCGCGTGAGGTGAGCAGTCAGATAGATGTGCTGAAGGTCGCTCAGGACTGGAGCCTTTTTATGAGCAATGATATGGCGTTTTCACGCATTAAGAGCTATCTGATACCCTCATCATACCAGTATGAGGCGGCTCGGAAATACGCTTCGGGAGCGGATATAACGTATACCAGTGAGCACACATTGGCAAATCCGGCGTTTACCGGCAACAAGGTGGGTAACTTCTGCCGGATAACTGATAACTGCTTTTCGGTGGATATCTCTTTTGTAAAGCATATGCGTCTGCCGTCAGGTACTCCGGTAGACGACCCGATGAACGACAGGTTTTATTTCGTGAAATATGACGACCCGTCTGACAGCGAAAAGGAGGCTGTCTGGAAGCTGGTGGGAATGGAGGAGATTATAGATGACAGGAAATAGCGGAAAAAGCGCACCGCAAAAGCACGGAAAGCACGCGATGCCTTCAAGGAACCTCGGCCGTACCGTTGGGCGAATTGCATGCCGCGGCCTTGCCTGCGTGCTGACGCTTGCCGCCGCCGCGGCGGTTACTTTGCTGCTTGCGCTGCGCCTGATATGCTCCGACGCTTTCCCTACGGCTCAGCAGATGTTTGTCACAACGGTGCTTGAAACAGGGCAGTTAAAGTTTCTGGCTTCTTGGTTTTTATCCCCTGAAAAAATACAGACTATTGTGGACCAAAACTCGATGCAGTCGCTTGACGCTCAGGTGGATTCCGATCTGATACATATAGGCAAAAGCGGGCAGTTGGATACCGGCGGCGCCGAAAGCGATGAGCAGGATATAGAGATTGTTGAGGTTGCCGGCTCAACCTATACCGGCACTATGATGATTGTCAAGGACCCGTCCAGAGTGAGCCTTGCCACCATCTACCCCTGGCGGGAGAAGGGCGTTACACTGAATCAGCTGGTTGAAGACAGCGGAGCAGTGGCCGGCATCAACGGAGGACTTTATAACTCAAACAACAATTCCGGCGGCCGTCCTTACGGCGTGATAGTTTCGGGCGGGGAAATCCAGTATAACAAGCCGAATGAATATCCCGGTCTTGTGCTTATCGGCTTTACCGAGGAGCACCTGCTTCAGATTATTGATATTTCGGATATGAGCGCCGCCCAGGTAGAGGAACTGGTAGAAAGGGAGAAAATCCGTGACGCGGTCACCTTCCAGGAGGAGGCAAGCGACAGCAATAACCATTTTGTTCAGCTCATTATCAATAATGAGGCGCGCGACATGAGCGGACGCGGCAGCGGACTTAACCCGCGCACCGCAATCGGCCAGCGCGCGGACGGCGCCGTGCTGATGTTTGTCACCGACGGACGCGGAAAATCCGGACATCTCGGAGCGTCAAGCGGGGATCTGATCGCGGTAATGCAGGAGTTCGGAGCGGTGAACGCAGCCAATCTTGACGGCGGCAGCTCGTCCTGTATGTATTATAA
>CASDVX010000003.1 GCA_949284545.1 uncultured Eubacteriales bacterium | reverse complement strand
CGGGTATGCTCACAGGGGCGGTAATAGGTTCCACGGACGCCGCGTCCGTGTTTTCCATCCTGAGGTCGAGGCGTCTCAGTCTGAAATACAATACCGCCTCTCTTCTTGAGCTTGAGAGCGGAAGCAACGACCCGTTTTCTTACATGCTCACGGCAATAGTCCTTTCGGTGATAAACGATTCCGCGGGTGCAGCGGGAACGGCGTATATGATATTCTCACAGGTGGTTTACGGGACGGCCGGGGGGATAGTCCTGTCCCTCCTGTCGGTTTTTCTGCTCAAAAGGGCAAAGTTCAGCACGCCCGGTTTTGACGCGGTGTGCGTGTTTGCCCTGGCGCTGCTGTCCTATGCGGCTCCGGCGGCAATCGGCGGGAACGGGTACCTCAGCGCGTACATAGTCGGCATAGTGCTGGGAAATTCCGACATAAAAAACAAAAAGACCCTTGTCCCGTTTTTCGACGGGATAACCGGTCTCATGCAGATGCTCATATTTTTCCTTCTCGGCCTTCTGTCTTTCCCGTCCAGCCTTCCGGACGCGGCCCTTCCGGCGCTCGCGGTGTTTTTGTTTATCACCTTTGCGGCGCGCCCGTTTGCGGTATTCGTCCTTCTGGCGCCGTTTAAGGCCCCGGAGGGAGGAAAGATACGGAGGAACATTGTTATTTCGTGGGCAGGTTTCCGCGGAGCCTCCTCGATAGTTTTTGCGGTGATGGCCATGATGGGCGCAGACATAGGCAACGGTATTTTCAATATGGTATTATGCATAGTGCTGTTTTCCATCCTGCTCCAGGGTTGGCTTCTGCCTGCGGTCTCAGCCAAACTCGGTATGATAGACGAGGAAGAGGACGTGATGAAAACCTTTTCCGACTATACGAAAGAGGTCCCGGTGGACTTTATACGTTTTTCCATAAAAGAGGGGCACAGCTGGTGCGGAGCCAGCGTGAAAGATATAACCCTCCCGCCGGACACCCTTCTGGTGCTTCTCAAACGCGGCGATGAGAGCATCGTTCCCAACGGGGGCACAGTTCTTGCGGAGGGAGATACTCTTATACTCAGCGCGCGCTCATCCGGAGCCGTGGACGGAGCCGTCCTGTCGGAAAAGCAGATAGATAAGGACAGCCCGGAGGCGGGGAAACGCATCGACGAGGTGCGTATGGGGAAAAACGAACTGATAATACTCATAATGCGGGGAGATAGTGTCATAATCCCAAACGGAGGCACGGTGCTGGAGGAAAACGACATACTTGTGATAAACAGTCCCGGGGGCTGGGAAGAGGCATAAAAACAATCGGCTTTTTTCTCTTTTATGCCGTTTCCTTACCCCTGAAATTAAAACGAAGGCACCCGCAAAAACGGGTGCCTGTTTGCATTTTTACAAGACGGCGGACGCTTCACGCCGCCTGCGTTCGTTTATCGGGATTTACAGAGAAACGTCGGCGCCATGACAGGACACGGAGTACCGGATTACAGCCTGTGAGGCACAGCCGTGGCCGATGAGGCTTTTGAAAAGATCTTGGAAACCGGCGAAAGGAAACCGATACCCGCAAACACGCAGCCAAGCACAACGTCCACAATAACCGACGGCAACACGTCCGGAGAGGTGATAAGCGACGGGAATATAGCTAAAGCGGACGGAATGCAGGAGAGCACGCTTTGCCCGGAACCGTCGGCAAGTCCTGTGGCGGCAAATATGACAAGCATCACAAATTCCACAAGAACCACCGCAAACAGGGACGATATCGTTACCGCAACCACTTTCGCTTTGGTTTCCTGGCCCTTAAACAGCTCATACCCCTTTATGGATGCCAAACCGATGAGAAATCCCAGTACAGCCACAAACCAACCAAAATAATAAGCGACAGCCCACGGGATAGCTCCGACGAGCGCTCCGAGAACGGCGCCCACGGCGCCGGCGGCGACACCGTTTCCCTCCTCTTTCACCTTTGCGGCTGCGACCTCGGATGCGCCTATGAGTTCATCGGCGCAGTGGTGATGAAGCAGCAGTACGCTGCCGTCAAAAAACACAGCCTCGGCGGGATCTTCGCCCGAAAACTCCTTTGAGCAACGATTGCAGAGGCCTATGCCGTTTACGCCGCATCTGCGAAGATCGTCGGTAAATCCATCCATGAACTCTCTGATTTTCTTTATGGTGCCTACCGTATCGACAAAGGTCACCGAAATGCACGAAGCGGTCACGTTAAAGGTGCTCACTCTGTGCTGCTTTGCATAATCTCCAGACAAAAAGGCGTATACACCGTTGCGGTCGCTGCTTTCGCCGAAGCTGATCGCCGCGCTGAGAAGCTTGCAGCTCATGCCGTCCCGAAGCGCGAGCATGTACCCGTTGTACTCGCCGTAGGCAACGCCGTCGGAAATCCTGAATCCAAGCTCTGCGGCAAGCTTTTGAAGTCCTGTTCCAAGCATGTACAATTCTCCTCCTGAAGAAATCTTTTTATTTCTGTCCCGTAGGAGGGACCCGTGGAAATGATAACACATCGGTGCAATAATAGCAATATTTTTTTAATTTTTTTTTGCATTATTTTCCACAGCGGCCCGGAGCCGCAAACAGACGCAAGAAGGGTCGGAATGAACAAAGTTCATTCCGACCCTTCTGCTCAAGCGAAAATACCTGAGGACGATAAACGGCAACTTTATTTGGCCAGCTC
>CASDVX010000002.1 GCA_949284545.1 uncultured Eubacteriales bacterium | reverse complement strand
AAAAAATCCCCGTTCTTCAGCCGGTTCAGAGGAAAAGATATGTCCGAAGGGGCCAGACAGCAGGAACAGCGGCTGCTGTGGATACCCGTAAAGCTTATTCATCCCAACCCCTACCAGCCCCGCAGGGACTTTGACGGGGACAAGCTGGAAAAGCTGGCGGAGAGCATACGGGAAAACGGCATAATCCAGCCTCTCACGGTGAGGAAGGTGAAGGACGGGTACGAGCTTATCGCCGGCGAAAGACGCCTCCGTGGAGCAAAGGCGGCGGGACTGGAAACGGTGCCCTGCGTGCTGGGCAGATACACCGACGAGCAGTCCTCCGTGCTTGCGCTGGTGGAAAACATACAGAGGAGCGAGCTGAACTTTTTTGAGGAAGCCGACGCCATAGGCCGGCTCATGGTGTGCCATGAAATGACCCAGGAGGAGATAGCCAAGCGTCTGGGCAAAAGCCAGCCGGCGGTGGCAAACAAGCTTCGTCTGCTGCGCCTGCCGGATGATATAAGGCGGCGCATACTTGAAAACGGACTCACGGAACGCCACGCACGGAGCCTGCTGCGTTTGCCCGACGAAAAGACGGTGAAAAAAGCGTTGGACGCCATAATCGCCGGCAAACTCAACGTTGCGGAGACGGACAGGATGGTGGAAAAACTGCTGGAAGGCGGAGCAAAAAAGCGCCGCAGGAAAGTGGCGGTGATACGCGACCTGCGGCTTTTCAGGAACACGCTGGACAGGGCGGTGAAATCCATAAAAAGCACGGGCGTATCCGTGGAAACGAGGGTAGAGGAAAAGGACGATCATATAGAATATGTGATATCCCTGCCGAAATCAGTCGAAAACTGAGGCGAGGGGGAAGCAGAACAGGCGTGTTCCACGTGGAACACGCTTTTTTATTGCCGCGGGCGGCTGAGGGGAGAGAGCGGCAATATTTGCCCAAGACCGTTGCAAAGGGGACAAAAGCGTGATATAATTACCACCGACGCAAAAGGAAAGGGGCGGCTTATGGGCAAGATAATTGCTGTGGTAAACCAGAAAGGCGGCGTGGGCAAGACCACGTCGGCGGTGAACATAGCCGCCGCTCTGGGCGAAAAAGGCAAAAACGTGCTCCTTCTGGACATTGACCCCCAGGGAAACGCCACCAGCGGCCTGGGCGTGAGCAAGCGGGAGCTGACGGATTCATCCTGCGAGCTTCTTTTGGGCCGCGGGAGGGACGGCGAGCCGGTCTCGGCCGGGGACTGCGTGAAGAAAACGCCCTTTAAGGGCCTCAGCATAATCCCTTCCAGCATAGATCTTGCGGGGGCGGAGATACAGCTTGTTTCCATGCCGAGGCGGGACTCGAGGCTGCGGGAAGCGCTTGCCCCCCTGCGGGAAATGTTTGATTTCATAATAATGGACTGCCCGCCCTCTCTGGGTATAATCACGGTAAACGCCCTTGTGGCGGCGGATACGTTTCTCGTGCCCATACAGTGCGAGTATTTTGCCCTGGAGGGTCTGAGCCAGCTCATGGGCACCGTAAGGCAGATAAAACGGCTGTACAACAGGTTTATAGACCTTGAGGGCGTGCTGCTCACCATGTACGACGGGAGGCTTAACCTCACGGGGCAGGTGGTGGCGGAGGTAAAGAAGTATTTCCCCCAGAAGATATACCGCACGCCCGTGCCCCGCAGTGTGCGCCTGTCGGAGGCCCCGTCCTACGGCAAGCCCATAACGGTTTACGACAGGGGCTCAAAGGGCTGCGCTGCCTACATGGACGCGGCGGAGGAGATAATCAGGAAAAATTCCCGCTGACAGCGGGAGAGACAGGGATTGCCCGCGGGACCGCGGGAAGCGTGACGGCCGAAAGGCGGGGAGAAGCGCCGGGAGCGGTCCGCCGGGAAAAGGCGGCGGAAGTCCGGCGCGCGCCGGGGCGGTCCGGCAAAACCGATGGGAAACAAAGGAAAAACGTACCCGGCCGGGGAGAAAGACTTGCGGCTCCGGCGGGGAACGGCTGCCGGGAGGTAACGGAAATGGCAAAACAGAGAGGTCTGGGCAGGGGGCTTGACGCGCTCCTTATGGAAAATTCCCTTGAGACGTCGGATGTGCCGGCCACGCTGCCCATATATGAGATAGAAAACAACCGCAGCCAGCCGCGCACGGACTTTGACGAGGAGGCCTTAAACGAGCTGACCGAATCCATACGCCTGCACGGGGTGCTGCAGCCGCTTCTTGTGCGGCCCGTGCCGGGAGGACGGTACCAGATAGTCGCCGGCGAGCGCCGCTGGCGGGCGGCGAGGCAGGCGGGCCTGTCCGAGGTGCCGGTGATAATACGCGACCTGGACGACACCCAGGTCATGCTTCTGGCGATGATAGAGAATCTCCAGAGGGAGCAACTCAATCCCGCCGAGGAGGCGGAGGGGTACCGCCGGCTGAGAGACGAGTTCGGGCTCACTCAGGAGGAGATAGCCGAAAAGGTGGGCAAATCCCGTCCGTCGGTGGCAAACGCCCTGCGGCTGACGGGGCTTGAGCCGGAAATAATGGCCATGCTCAGGGACGGAAGCATATCCGTGGGCCACGCGAAGGTGATACTTTCTCTGCCGGAGGGCAGGAGGATGGAGCTTGCGGCTCTCTGCGCCGGGGGGATAAGCGTGAGAGAGGCGGAAAAGGCCGCGAAAAAAATTACTGAGGAAAAGGCCGCCCGGCCGTCGGGAAAGGACCGGGAGGGCAGCAATCCCGTGATAGCCGAGGAGGTACGGCGTTTCCTTACGGAGAAGCTGGGAAGAAAGGTAAAGGTATCCCATTCCGGTAAGAAAGGGACCCTGACCCTGGAATATTACGGGGAGGACGACCTGAAGGAGCTGATAAAGCTGCTGACGGGGCAAATCGGGGAATGACCGGGGAAAATGTTCCACGTGGAACAGCCGCCGGACAAAAGAAAAGAAGTACGCGGAGGATATCTCCGCCGGAAGAAAGGAAAGACAGATAAATGCTGGATATCAGGCTCATAAGGGAGGACCCGGAAAAAATAAAGGAAAGGCTGCTGGGCAAGGGGACGGACGCTTCCGCCGCCGTGGACAGGATACTTGAGCTGGATGTTTCCCGCAGGGAGCTTATAGCCCGGGGAGAGGCGGCAAAGGCGAGGCAGAACAAGGTGTCCAAGGAGATACCCGCGAGAAAAAAGGCGGGGGAGGACGTTACCGCCGTTCTGGAGGAGATGAACGGGCTCAAGGAAGAGATAAAGAAGATAGACGGGGAGACCAAGGCGGTGGAGGAGGAGTTTTATAACCTCATGCTGTCGCTTCCCAACCTGCCCGACCCCGACCTTAAATACGGCGGCAAGGAAAATAACGAGCCCATACGGTATTTCGGCGAGAAAAAGGAATTTGATTTTGAGCCCAAGCATCATGTGGACATTTGCACGGATCTGGGCCTCATAGATTACGAAAGAGGGACAAAGCTTGCCGGCAGCGGGTTCTGGATATACAGCGGCGTGGGAGCAAGGCTGGAGTGGGCGCTTCTGAATTATTTTATAGACACGCACATAGCCGACGGGTACCGGTTCATGCTGGTCCCTCACATGCTGGAGTATGAGTGCGGGGTCACCGCCGGCCAGTTCCCGAAATTTGCCGACGAGGTCTATAAGATCGCCAACCCCACCGACGACAGGGTCCATTATATGCTCCCCACCGCGGAGGCGGCGCTGGTGTCCCTCCACCGGGGAGAGATACTCACGGAGGACGAGCTGCCAAAAAAATATATTTCCTACACCCCCTGCTTCAGGCGCGAGGCGGGGTCCTACCGCGCGGACGAGAGGGGAATGGTGAGAGGGCATCAGTTCAACAAGGTGGAAATGGTGCAGTACACCCTGCCGGAGAAGTCCGACGAGGCCTTTGAGGAACTGGTGGGCAAGGCCGAGGCCCTTGTGCGCGGCCTGGGATTCCATTTCCGCACGGTCAAGCTTGCCGCAGGGGACTGCTCCGCCTCCATGGCAAGGACCTACGACATAGAGATATCCATACCATCCATGAACGGGTACAAGGAGGTGTCCTCCGTGTCCAACGCACGGGACTATCAGGCCCGCCGCGGTAACATGCGCTTCAGAAGGACGGCCACGGGCAAGACGGAATACCTCCACACCCTCAACGGGTCCGGGCTGGCCACGTCCAGGGTGCTGCCCGCTCTGGTGGAGCAGAACCAGCTCAGGGACGGTTCGGTGGTGGTGCCCGAGGTGCTCCGCAAGTATCTGGGCGGCATGGAGATAATTAAGAAAAATGAAAAGTAAGTCCCCGGTCGGAGAGGACCCGGGAAACATAAAAAACGGCGGGACTCGTCCCGCCGCTTTTTTGCGCCCTTTCGGCAAAAATACCGCCGATTCCCCGCGCTGAGGCAGGTCGGGCGGGGAAAGAAAAGGAGAGGCAAAAGCCCCGGAGTTTGATTGTCCGCGGCAGGGAAGAACGGGGCGCCGCGCGGAAAGATGAAAGGCCTTAATTGCCTGCGGCAGGGAAGGTCGGGGCGCTCAATCGCCCGTGCCCGGGAAGGTAGGGGCGCTGCCCCGAGCCCCGTTCAGGGGACTTTTTTCAAAAAGTCCCCTGAAAACCTTCAAAAACTTTTGGAAAATAATTTTTAATGCGGGTACGGATGAAAACGGGGCGGCGGACTGATTTTGCCGGTCTTAAGTATCCGACATTTTCCGGATACGGCGGATATGTGCCGTCCGTCTGCCCGCTTGCCGCCGTCCGGTGGCCGTACTTCTTTTGTTTCCGCGCCCGCCCTGCACCGCGCTGCCCGACCCCCGTCCGTCTGCCCCTGCCGACGCGGCAAGAGGTCCCGCGCCTGCCGTGTCTGCGCCCGATGCCCGTACTCATTTTATTGTCCTCATGTCTGCGTCCGCTTGCCGTGCGTTTTATTGTTCCCGCACGTAATTGTTTTTTCGTACGTCCCATCCGGGGAAAAGGTCCCCGCTCGTTGCATTTTATGTCCCGCCGAAGAGGGAACGGACTGCCCGTTCCCCGCGACGCGCCGCTGCCGCCCGGCCCCCGGCCGTCTGCCCCTGCCGACGCGGCAAGTGGTC
>CASDVX010000001.1 GCA_949284545.1 uncultured Eubacteriales bacterium | reverse complement strand
GCTGTCCTGAATTTTAAGATTTACCGAGACTAAACCGCATTTGCAAAGTGTTTTCCCTTTTCCACTTTGCGCGGCTGATAAAGCACCTTGACAAAGAAAGCGGCGCAAGATAACGGCGGCGCAGTATAGGGCAAACCGGATACATTCGATATATGGGGAGCCGTTGGGCTGATACGCGACGACGAAAGGAGGGACAAACTGAGCGGAAAATATCAGCGTTCCAAAGCAGACTTAGCAACTCTGCCGCCATAATCCATATATCGGTACAATGATACTCCTTTACCGCCGTAGTCCGAGCGTTCAAAGCGTCGCAGGCAACGGGTAGAGCTTCGGCAGACCGCCGGAGGGGTGAAAGTCCCGTGGAGCTATGCTAACAGCCGTCCGGTAAGCTCATTTTTACCTTGTAATAGTGTACTTGCTGTCTTTCATAAGATGTACGGAATACCAAAGGGGGTATGTTTTGTGGAAGATAAAGTTACTTATATGATTGACAAAGACGAAATCAATCAGCAGAAAATGAACTTAACCATAACAAACCGCCGTCCACAATATTTACGGAAATCACAGGAAGCTGCCAAACGGGAAATCGAGCGGCAGCTTTTTAAAATATTCCAGAAATATGTTTAACCGGATTGAAAGAGTATTCGTCCGTTGGTATAATGTAAGTGTGGGCGGCTTATGCACTATGTTTTTGCCGAAAGGACAAAAACATGATGTATGACGCATTATATGGACGACAGTCAATAGAGAAAAAAGACAGTATATCCGTTGAAAGCCAGCTTGAATATTGCAGGTATGAAACCCACGGCGACCCCTATATCGAATATGCCGACAGAGGTTTTAGTGGGAAGAATACCAACCGACCGGACTTTGAAAGGATGATGAACGACATTCGGGCGGGGAAGATTAAGCGGGTAATCGTTTATAAGTTAGACCGTATCAGCCGTTCAATACTGGACTTTGCTAATATGATGGAAACATTTCAAGAGTATAACGTTGAATTTGTTTCCTCTACGGAGAAGTTTGACACTTCAACACCAATCGGCAGAGCCATGTTGAATATCTGTATTGTGTTTGCACAGCTTGAACGGGAAACTATTCAAAAACGAGTAACCGACGCTTATTATGCAAGGAATAAACGGGGCTTTTACATGGGCGGGCGTATTCCGTATGGGTATCGCTTAAAGAGTACGGTCATTGATAATATCCGTACTTCCATGTATGAAGAAGTCCCGGAGGAAAGCGAACAACTGAAACTTATTTATTCCATGTATGCTGACCCGTCAAATTCTCTGGGCGACATTATACGGTATCTGAATAAGCATGGCATTAAGCATTTACGCGGAAGCTCCTGGAACTCCGCAAGACTAAGCGATATGCTGAGAAATCCCGTATATGTGGAAGCTGACATTGATGTATATAATTTCTTCAAAAGTCAAGGCGCAAACGTCTACAACCCGGCGAGTGATTTTACGGGCTACAATGCCTGCTATCTCTACAAAGGGACGGTATCAACTACCAGAAAACAATGCGACCTTACTGACAAAGAGATTGTATTAGCACCGCACAGAGGTTTTATTTCTTCTTCCACATGGTTAGCCTGCCGGATACGCTGTCTAAGTAACCGCCAGTCAACAAAAACCTGCAAGCCTAAAAATTCATGGCTGACCGGGAAAGTAAAATGCGGTAACTGCGGATATGCTTTGGTAATCAGGAAAGCAAAAACGAAATGGGGACGTTACTTTGTTTGCAGTCAAGGAGGACATGACGGCAACTGCAAAGGGACAGGGTGTACGGTTTACGCCGACGTTCTGGAAGAATATATGTTAAACGCCATTCGTGATAAGCTGTCCGAGTTTAAAAAGCTGTCCGACGAAAAAGAAAACCAATCCACCCCTAAAGTATCTAAGAACAAAATCCGTTTGGCACAGATAGACGAGGAAATAGGTGACTTACTTTCCAAAGTAGGAAGCGCAAATTCTATCTTGATGAAGTACATCAATGACAAGGTTTCCGAGTTAGACGCAGAACGCCAGACCTTACAGGAAGAAATCGTATCCCTTACCTGTTCTAAGACAGAAAGCAAAATGGGACAGATAACCGACCATGTGAAAAAATGGCAGGACATTTCCTTTGAGGATAAGCAGGCGGTTGTGGACGCTTTAATCAAAGTTATCAAGGTGGCAAACGGGAATATTGAAATCACATGGAAAATCTAAGGCGGTTATAGCCGCTGTCATTTTTGAGGTAAATCTACTTCAATCTTCCCGCTTCGGTGAAGCCCTGCGTATCGTCCAGGAGAAGCTGAACTCCAAGAACTTTTACGCCTTCAACCCGGCGTTTGACACGAACGGCGGCGCCTGCGGCTGTGCTGGCCAGGGAAGCAAATAAGGATAGACAGCTAAGTACCAAGATCAAAGGAAGCGTCACAGGGAGCCAGGAGCGAAAGCGCTGGCTCCCGTCCTTCCGGGAAGCACTGGTAGCAGCTGATGCGCGGGGCTTCGAAATCCACGAGGCGGACGGCGGAAAGGGTGCCGTCTTCCAGGTAAGGCCGCACAAGGCCTTCGGGCAGAAAGCTGTAGCCGATTCCTTCCCGGAGATAGCGGAGGAGCTTGGTGCTGTTGTCGATCTCGAAAGAAAACTGGTACAGGGGCGGGAACAGCTCCCGGATGAACTGGCCGACCTCCTGGAGGGCAAAGTTGCAGAACAGATAGTTGAGCGCGGACAGTTCTTCCCTGCGCACAGAGCCCTGGCGGAGGGCGTTGGCCGGGGAGGTGACAAGAAGGAGGCGATCCGTCCGGAACTGCTGGCAGCGAAAGCCGGGCCGCTGGAGAGGCTCATAGGTAAAGACCAGGTCGAGAAGCCCGTCCTGGAGGGACTGCAGGAGGCTGACGGAGTGGCTGATGATGAGGCTGACCGCGTAGCGGCTGTCGGTCTTCAGAAGCTCCAGGAGGACAGGCTCCAGATAGCATTCGTAGATGGTATTGGTGGTGCCGATGCGCAGAGGGGTTCTGGAAAAGGCCGGGGAGTTCAGCTCCTGGACGGCCAGATCCTCCAGATCCAGAATGCGCCGGGCGTAATCCAGAAAGAGAAGCCCCTCCCGCGTCAGGGAGATGTTTTTTTTGCTTCGGATGAAAAGGGGTTTTCCCACCTCCTTTTCCAGTTCGGCGATACGGTTGGTCACGGTGGACTGGGCAATGTACATGAGTCTGGCGGTCTGGGTGAAATTTTTCACGTTCGCCAGGGTCAGAAAGGTTTTCAGCGTCTGGGTGTCCATGAGGTTCCTCCTGTTTTTAATTAAAAAAACGAATTATTACAATCAAAATTATTCGTTATACAAATAATAAAAAATGTGGTTATAATAGTCAAGGATAAGATAAATACGAGGAGCGAAAACCGATGAATAAGAAACCATTTGT
This sequence comes from uncultured Eubacteriales bacterium, assembly GCA_949284545.1. Lineage (GTDB taxonomy): Bacteria > Bacillota > Clostridia > Oscillospirales > CAJFTT01 > CASDVX01. Next base: position 1,218 of record CASDVX010000001.1, on the reverse strand, counting down.
AACCCTGGAGCAGCTGGAGGAGATTACGAAGACCTATCCGACGCCCTTTTATCTCTATGACGAGAAGGGAATCCGTGAGAACGCGAAGGCGCTGAAGGAGGCGTTTTCCTGGAATCCGGGGTATAAAGAATATTTCGCGGTGAAGGCTACGCCGAATCCGTTTTTGATTAATATCCTGCGGGAGTATGGCTGCGGCTGTGACTGCTCGTCCATGACGGAGCTGATGCTGTCCCATGAGATCGGCGTCACTGGGGAGGACATCATGTTTTCCTCCAATGACACGCCTGCGGAGGAGTTTGCGTACGCGGCGGAGATCGGCGCTATCATCAATCTGGATGATTTTACGCACATTGATTTTCTGGAGAAGACCATAGGCTATATTCCGGAGACCATCAGCTGCCGGTTCAACCCGGGCGGAATCTTCCAGATCAGCAACGATATCATGGACAACCCCGGGGACGCCAAGTACGGCATGACGGAGGAGCAGCTTTTTGACGCCTACCGGATTTTGCGGGAAAAGGGAGCGAAGCATTTCGGCCTTCACGCCTTCCTGGCCAGCAATACGGTGACGAACGAGTATTATCCGATGCTTGCAAAGGTGCTCTTTGAGCTGGCTGTCCGGCTGAAAAAAGAGACGGGGGCGGATATCCGTTTCATCAATCTTTCCGGCGGCATCGGAATTCCCTACCGTCCGGATCAGGAGGCCAACGACATCCGGATCATCGGAGAGGGCGTGCGCAGGGTTTACGAGGAGGTGCTGGTTCCGGCAGGCATGGGCGATGTGGCGATTTACACGGAGCTTGGCCGCTTCATGATGGGCCCCTACGGCTGCCTGGTGACGAAGGCGATCCATGAAAAGCACACCTACAAGGAGTATATTGGCGTGGACGCCTGTGCGGTGAACCTGATGCGCCCGGCCATGTACGGCGCTTATCACCATATCACCGTGATGGGCAAGGAGGACGCCCCCTGCGATCATGTGTATGACGTGACCGGATCGCTTTGCGAGAACAATGACAAATTCGCCATTGACCGTCCGCTTCCGAAGATTGACAAAGGCGATTTGCTGGTGATCCACGACACAGGCGCCCACGGCTACGCCATGGGCTACAACTACAATGGCAAGCTGAAATCAGCGGAGCTGCTTCTTAAGGAAGACGGCGGCGTTCAGCTGATCCGCAGGGCCGAGACGCCGAAGGATTATTTTGCTACATTTGA